>NZ_JAWJYP010000003.1:0-152634 GCF_033063275.1 Nitrosomonas sp. Is37
TGGTGTGAGAACCTCTCAATATTACGAGTTTGCTTCTATTTATGAAATACTTATCTCAAAACGTCAACAGACCCTAGGCTTTAATGTGGAACCAAGACGATTCATGAACACCTTGTTGTGGTACCAGGCCCAGTCAATATCGTCTGCCATGACAAGACTATGAGGATCAATTGGCGTATAACCACCTTGGGGACTTACATAATCCACCTCGTAACCAGCCTCTTCGACTTTCTTGACAAAGTGAACGGCTTCGCCTAGCCACAGACCGGTGGCACGCTTCAAGTTCGGATACTTCTCAACACTGGTTAGAACGACGAGAATCTTCTTACCCATAACTTATCTCCTTTTATTAATATGCCGATGAGCAGGAGGCATACTTTACCCTCATACCCGCAGATACTCCTTTTTCTCACCCAACCAGCGCTGAAGATGACGCTGGGCTGCTTCTGGATAGTCACACAACAAGGTTTCTGCTACGGCCCTTGCTGCTTCGAGTAAATCCATATCCTGTTGCAGATCAGCAAAGCGCAGCATCGGAATGCCGCTCTGGCGTGTGCCCAGGAATTCTCCTGGACCCCGCAGTTTGAGATCCTGCCGTGCAATTTCAAAGCCATCGCTATGCTCGAAAATGATGCGCAGCCGTTCGCGCGCAATTTGAGACAATGGTTTCTGATATAGCAACACACATATTCCCGCTTCACTGCCACGGCCAATACGACCACGCAGTTGATGAAGCTGTGATAAGCCCATACGCTCTGCATGCTCAATCACCATCAATGAAGCATTCGGCACATCCACTCCCACTTCGATCACGGTAGTGGCAACCAATAACTGAACCTCTCCTTGACTGAAAGCGGTCATGATGGCTGATTTAACCTGCGCATTCAATCGGCCATGTATCAGACTGATCTTTAACTCAGGAAAAGTCTGGCCCAGTACCTCATAGGTTTCAACTGCTGTTTTAAGCTGCAATGCTTCGGATTCTTCAATCAGCGGGCAGACCCAATAAGCTTGCTTTCCTGCATGACATGCTTCCCGCACACGCGCAATGACTTCGTTGCGCCGGCTTTCATCGATCAGCTTGGTAACGACCGGTGATCTGCCTGGTGGTAATTGATCAATGACCGACACATCTAAATCAGCGTAATAGCTCATTGAAAGCGTACGCGGGATGGGAGTTGCGCTCATCATCAATTGGTGCGGTAGCCAGTTGGATTCACTCCCCTTGTGCCGCAAGGCCAAGCGTTGATGCACACCGAATCGGTGTTGCTCATCGACTATCACTAACCCCAATCGGAAAAACTGGACTTGCTCCTGAAACAAGGCATGTGTGCCGATAGCCAGCATAGCATTACCTGCTGCGATTTCTGTCAGCTCATGATCACGCTGTTTCTTTTTCTGGCTACCAGATAACCATGACACTGTGACACCAAGCGGAGCAAGCCAAGACAAAAATTTTTGATAATGCTGTTCAGCAAGAATCTCGGTTGGCGCCATAATAGCGACTTGATAGTCATTTTCGATTGCTTGTAACGCTGCCAGCGCAGCCACAATCGTTTTGCCACTGCCCACATCACCTTGTAACAGGCGTTGCATGGGGTTTTCAGCTGAAAGATCTCGCTTGATTTCAACAAGTACTTTTTTCTGTGCATCAGTCAGATCAAAAGCAAGCGATGCAAGCAGTGCTTGGGTTAAATGGTTTTTCTCCTGTAAAGCAGGTGCTTGGTAACTTCGTCGCTGACGATAATGCATGCGCATGGATAATTGCTGCGCCAATAACTCGTCGAACTTGATTCGACGCCAGGCCGGATGGGTGCGAGATTGCAATAAACCGATGGCAATATCGGGCGGGGGCTGATGCAAAAGGCAGATACTTTCTCTAAATCCTGACAGATGATACTGCATCAATATTGTTTCCGGCAGCGTTTCCGCTATGTATTCGCTGCTATGATTATTACTGAGCGCTTGTTGAATCAGTTTGGTAATGGTTGTTTGTGCAATGCCCGCTGTTATTGGGTAAACAGGCGTCAAGGTGTCAGCGAGCAGCGATTTCTCACGCACGATCCGGCACTTGGGATGAATCATTTCTAGGCCAAAGAAACCGGTGCGTGCTTCGCCCAACACTCTTATCCGAGCCCCTATCGAATAAGCTTTCACTTGGCTTGGATAAAAATTAAGGAAGCGGAGATAAAGGATTCCAGTGGAATCCTTTATCTGGCATACCAATTGCCGTCTCGGACGCGTGATGATTTCGCTATGAACGATAACTCCCTCGACCTGAGCAGTCTTACCATCAGGGATATCCCTGATGGGGTAAAGCCGTGTCTCATCTTCATAACGAAGCGGTAAATGCAAAATCAGTTCTAATTCATTGCGAATACCCAATTTGACCAGCTTTTGCTGCAGTTGGGGATTGATACAAGAAAAGGGATTGCTTTTGAGCGCGTTCAAGTGAGTCGCTTGATTGTCCTTCGTTATTACATTTCCACCTGGATAATTGCACTATTGCCTTACTATTTAGGCAGTACCATCACGGCATCCATTTCAACCAGTGCGCCACGTGGAAGGGCTGCCACACCAATCGCTGCTCGCGCAGGATAGGGCTGGCTAAAATGATTAGCCATGATTTCATTAACCTTGGTAAAATTGGCAAGATCCGTTAAATAAACGTTTAATTTGACGATATCAGCCAGACTGCCACCGCTTGCCACTGCCACTGCTTTCATATTGAGTATGACACGCACGATTTGTGATTCGATGCCTTCTACCATTTGCATAGTCGATGGATCCAGTCCAATTTGGCCAGAAAGATAGACTGCCTCACCTCCACTCACTCGTATTGCCTGCGAATAAGTGCCAATAGCTTGCGGGGCATCAGTCGTCTGGATAATTTGTTTATTCATTCTATCTCCTCAAATATTAAAATAATATAACTTCAGTTAATGTTTTTTTGTTTAAGTGCTTAGGTATATTCCAATAAATCAACTTTTTTTACCGCAATTCTGATTCCTCGAACAAATCCATGCAAAAACTCGTTATTTATGGTGGTAAGCCACTTTCTGGTGAAATCAGCATTTCTGGCGCAAAAAATGCAGCATTACCAGCGCTGTGCGCCTCATTGTTGACAAATGACACACTCACACTCAGAAATGTCCCTGATCTCAAAGATGTCACGACCATGCTGAACTTGTTGAAACAAATGGGCGTAACTATCTTAACAAACGATCAGTCAGAAATGGAGTTATCTGCTGCCGATCTTACCAATCCAACCGCCCCTTATGAAATGGTCAAAACCATGCGTGCTGCCATACTGGTACTTGGACCACTACTTGCCCATAAGGGTGAAGCCATCATTTCCTTGCCTGGGGGCTGTGCCATCGGCCTGCGCCCTGTAGACCAGCATATCAAAGGTCTCCAAGCCATGGGTGCAGAAATCATAATCGAACATGGTTATATTCATGCCAAAGCTAAAAAGTTAATTGGAACACGGATTGTGATGGATATCGTCACTGTGACCGGTACCGAGAATCTCATGATGGCAGCTTGCCTCGCTTCTGGTTTGACAATATTGGAAAACGCTGCACGGGAGCCCGAGATTATCGATCTGGCACAGTGCCTGATTAAAATGGGGGCAAAAATTGAGGGTGCGGGAACAGATGTCATTACTATTCAAGGTGTCAAGGCATTGCATGGTTGCACGCATGATGTTATGCCTGATCGTATTGAAACAGGAACCTTCCTGACTGCAGTCACTGCCAGTGGCGGCGAAATCCATCTTAAAGGTGCTCAAGCAGGTACGCTGGACGCGGTCATCGATAAACTGCTGGAAGCAGGTGCCATCATCAATTCAGGAAAAAACTGGATTCATCTCACTATGAACAAGCCACTCAAGTCAGTGAGCTTGCGAACGGCTCCCTACCCTGCTTTCCCAACGGATATGCAAGCCCAGTTCATGGCGCTCAATAGCGTAGCTAATGGCACTGCTATCATCACTGAGACAATTTTTGAAAATCGCTTCATGCATGTTCAAGAATTGAAACGCATGAATGCTGAGATCACGGTAGAAGGTAATACTGCCATTGTGCATGGCATACCAAGGCTTGATGGGGCAGGTGTTATGGCTACTGATCTACGTGCGTCAGCAAGCTTGGTTATAGCAGGATTGATCGCGCAGGGTGAAACAATCATTGATCGTATTTACCATCTTGATCGTGGTTATGAGCGTATCGAGCAAAAATTAGCGCAACTGGGGGCACAGATAGCACGCATAAACTAAAATAAAAAACCCCAGTAAATCATTACTGGGGTTGGATTATAAGAATTTGAAGTAAAAACTAGCTGCCAGCTAACGCAGATTGCTTGTAGCTAACAACCACTGTAGCTAAGCGAGAATTCAGCCCCATAACTGGAACAACCAGCAATTTCTTACCATTAACATCCGATATCATGGTAATTTTTCGTTTTTGAAGTACCTCAGCAGGATAGAGTTCTTTCCCTTCTGTTTCTTCCAGCTTTTTATCTGTTGAAACAAGCAATTTGCCATCATCACTGATCAAAACAACGCGTTCTGTATCTTTCATTTTAACCAGTTCATTCAGATATTGGCTGACCTGATCTAGGTTATTGCGGATTAATTCGCCTCGTACTGCCCATGACAAAACTTGGCCAAAACGTTCTTCTTCTTTGACATATTGACTATCAGCATATTCACGTGCCTTTCTAATCAATATTGAACGCTCTGTTTCAAGAGCTTGGGCGATTTCAGCACGCTCTTTCTCCACGCGGGATTCAGCTTGACTAACCGCAATATATTTCCATGCAATAACCAATAATAAAATTCCCAAAAAAACAAAAAACGACCATGCCGGTAATTGCATATGCTGAATTTTGGCAATGGGGGCAAATTTTTCACTCAATATGTTCATAAGTGAAGCGGGTTTAGCCCACTCAATTTTGCTTTTTTCGCTTTGATCGCCTTCATTTTGTTTGTACTGATCTGTCATGAAATAGCTCCTTGTTGATGTGACAGGAAAGAAAAGCTCCAATTATCCACTATTCCGGATTGAAGGAAAAGAAAAGTTCATAATATTTTGTATGGATGGGTAAAGTATGTTGTAAATTGAATTACTTTGTTTTTGGATTGATAACCAATAGATCTAGAAATCATTTCGAAAAGTTTGTCAGAAGTAAAATATTGCCCTCCTTAACCCGGATATTTCACCAGGTCGGCCTCTACTATAAGGCAAAAGTTGATGAATGAGCGTTTTCGGACAGTTTTATACAAATCCAACTTGTACTCATTGGCCTTCGCAGGCGCTGATAGGAGATTTGTGGCATCTTTCCGTCCCTACTTCACGCCAATAGTCGTAGATAATAGCTTGGTGCGGGATACGTAAATCTGCTCGCAAATCTTCTCTCCGTCATCCCGCGTCCTGGCGAAATATCCGGGTTAAGCTTAAACTTTACCAACTCAATAAACTCATTCTAAATGGAGAAGAAAGCCGCAGTGGAAAATAATGCCAAAACCTGGTCAGGGCGATTCAATGAGCCTGTTTCTCAATTGGTTCAGCGATATACCGCCTCAGTAAATTTTGATAAACGATTGGCTGAATACGATATACAAGGATCACTGGCACATGCGCGAATGCTTTCAGCAGTGGGTATAATCAACCCAGCTGATCTGACTGCTATCGAGCAGGGGCTCAGTCAGATTCTTGAAGAAATTCGCAATAATATCTTTGAGTGGCAAATCGAATTAGAAGATGTTCACCTTAATATCGAGAAACGACTGACAGCATTGATTGGTGATGCAGGGAAAAGATTACACACCGCCCGCTCCCGCAATGATCAGGTAGCTACTGATATCCGGCTTTATCTGCGTGTTTCGATTGATGAGATTGTCAATCTTATCAAATCCATGCAATGGGCTCTTCTGGATTTGGCTGAGCAACATATAGAGACAGTGATGCCTGGTTTTACCCATCTCCAGGTGGCTCAACCTGTTTCATTTGGTCATCATCTGATGGCTTATTATGAAATGCTCTGCAGAGATGTCGCCAGATTGCTAGACTGTCGCAAACGTGTCAATAAATTACCTCTGGGGGCAGCGGCACTAGCTGGAACCAGTTATCCCATCGATCGTGAAATGGTCGCACAAACGCTTGGTTTTGATGGTATTTGCCTAAACTCGCTCGATGCCGTATCGGATCGTGATTTTGCAATTGAATTTTGTACCTGCGCAGCATTGATCATGACCCATCTTTCGCGCTTTTCTGAAGAACTGATTATCTGGATGAGTTCTGCCTTCAATTTTATTCAACTGGCAGATCGTTTCTGTACAGGTTCATCCATCATGCCGCAAAAGAAAAATCCTGATGTACCTGAACTGGTCAGGGGAAAAACAGGGCGTATTAATGGTCATCTGGTTGCATTGCTGACGCTGATGAAATCCCAGCCACTTGCCTACAACAAGGATAATCAGGAAGACAAAGAGCCACTATTTGATACTGTTGATACCTTAATAGATACACTCCGTATTTATACGGATATGCTTTCTGGCATAACCGTAAATAATAACGTCATGCGTAACGCGGCAATGCGGGGCTATGCCACAGCAACCGATTTGGCAGACTATCTGGTCAAAAAGGGTCTCCCCTTCCGTGATGCCCATGAAATCGTCGCTAAAGCGGTTCGTTTTGCTGAAAATAAAAGCTGTGATTTAAGCGAACTTTCGCTGTCTGAATTGAAGCAGTTCTCATCTATCATCGAGCAAGATATTTTTTCGATTTTAACACTTGAAGGCTCAATGAAAAGCCGCAACCATCCTGGCGGAACAGCACCAGCACAGGTCCGTGCAGCGATTATGCAGGCCAGAAAAGATTTATCTAATCATTGAACCTAAAACTGCAATTGACTGCTTGATTGGAGAGCTAAGCCCATGACATATAGAAGCATTTCCGAAATTTTCTCATTCACCAGAATGGTGGGGCCGCTACAAGGTGTATCATATGTCGCTTCAGGCGCGAATGCGGCGTTGATCTTCGTTGCAGGGGATGGCCCTGTGGCTTCATCGTGCCTTGCCTCGCACCTGGATCACCACACGCTCCACCCCGTCCAATTGCGGTATTTAGGTTAAACCATGATTCGATCATCCAGTAACTTATCTTCCCAGTCTCCCTGGCTAGAGATCGCAGAACAGATCTGTAGTTCTTTGAATACTCATTTTGTTCTGGAAAAGATCAACGCTATTGGCGGCGGATGTATCAACGAGACTTACCATATTCAAGGTAATGATCAGCACTATTTTGTCAAACTGAACAAAACAAGCAATCTGCCGATGTTTGAGGCAGAAGCGGCTGGTCTTAAAGAAATACAAAATTCTCATACCTTGCGCGTTCCTGAACCCAAGTGCTGGGGTCGTAATGATTTCAGTGCCTGGCTGGTGCTGGAATACCTGGACTTAAGGCACACACCCAATCAACATGCGGAAGCATTAGGTACAGGACTGGCCAATATGCATCGTACTTTCTCTGATCAGTTCGGGTGGTTTCGTGATAATACAATTGGTTCAACTTTACAGAAAAATGACCGTTCTTCTGATTGGATTCATTTCTGGCGTCATAATCGGTTAGGATATCAACTCCAACTTGCTCAGATAAACGGCTATAAAGGGAAACTACAAACCCAGGGTGAGCGGCTTATGACCGATCTGGGCGTGTTCTTTACTGGATCACGCATCAACGCATGCCTATTGCATGGTGATCTATGGAGTGGCAATTACTCGTTTGATTCGACAGGACAACCTGTACTATTTGATCCTGCCGTATACTATGGAGATCGAGAAGCTGATCTTGCGATGACTGAGCTTTTCGGGGGATTCCCGCCCCAGTTCTACGCGAGCTATCAAGACGCCTATCCGCTTGAGGTGGGCTACCGTACTCGCAAAACACTTTACAATCTTTACCATGTTTTAAATCATCTGAATCTGTTTGGAAGTGGATACCTGCGCCAGGCAGAGCAAATGATGGATAGATTGCTTGCTGAGATAAGATAAAGTTTTGGTGCAGAGCTTTACTATTTTTTTGCCTGATTGTAAAGGCATGAGAGACACAATAGAATAAAATCAAAGTCGGATTAAACGTTATAATAATTAATTAATTAGACTCTTTGTTATTTAACGAATCAAATAGGGACTATTATGGCACAAAGCTCAACAAATATTTCTAAGCGTCTTAAAAGCCTCGAAAAACATCTTGCCGAAGAACATCCGGATAATCCGGTATTGGCTAAGGCAGTTCACAGTTTTCGCAAACTAGATCACGTAGCCCAGGATATCGGTTTACTGGATAGAAACGAATCTTACGCAACCTATGTCACCTGGTGGCCGATGATTGCGGTACTGGGAACATTCTCAGCTGGCAAATCAACTTTTATCAATTCTTACCTGGGCCTGCATTTGCAACGCACGGGTAATCAAGCTGTCGATGATAAATTTACGGTTATTTGCTACAGTAGCCACGATGAAGTTAAAACGTTACCGGGCGTAGCATTGGATGCTGATCCGCGTTTCCCTTTTTACCAAATCAGTCGAAGTATCGCAGAGATTTCAGAAGCCGGTCCTCAGCGCATTGATGCTTACATCCAGCTAAAAACGTGTCCTTCTGAAAAAATCCGTGGCAAGATTTTGATTGACTCTCCTGGATTTGATGCGGATAGTCAACGTAACTCCACTTTACGCCTGACGCAGCATATCATTGATTTATCCGATCTGGTGCTCGTATTCTTTGATGCACGCCATCCAGAACCAGGCGCCATGAAAGATACATTGGAATATCTGGTAGCAGGCACCATTAATCGCGCTGACGCCAATAAATTCCTTTATATCCTTAATCAAATGGATGTGACTGCAAAAGAAGACAATCCTGAAGAAGTCGTCTCTGCCTGGCAGCGTTCCTTGGCACAAGCAGGTTTATTTGCTGGCAAGTTTTACCGGATTTATAATCCTGAAGCCGCTACGCCGATTGAAGATCCCCTCATCGGGGAACGTTATGAGAAAAAACGTGAAGAAGATATGGCAGAACTCAGTACGCGCATGCAGCAAATTGAAGTAGAACGATCCTATCGTATAGCTGGCATGCTTGAACAGACGGCTGAAACCATCGGCAAGCAGGTTATCCACAAACTTACCGGTATGCTTCAAAACTGGAAAAAACGAGTAATTTTGTTTGATAGTATCCTATTCAGTACCTTGCTGATTTTAAGTGGCGTGGCTTTTTGGTTAACCGATAGCTGGAATCTCTTGAAAATATTTGCCGAAAATATCATGGCCTATGAAACACCATCACTTGTTGGTCTTGGCATGATAGTGGGTGTTATGGGCTATATTCATTTCACCATTCGCCGTAAGGTAGCAGACAATATGATCAAAAAACTCCCTACAGAGTTTGGTCATGATCACACTGCCTGCAAGCAATACACCCAGGCATTCATCAAGAGTACAGCGGCTTATCGACCCATGTTTTTACAAAAACCTGCCGGTTGGAATAGTTCGAATCTTAATATTCTTGCTCAGGTGAGAAGCGAAGCCAATGACTATATCCAGTCATTGAACGATCAATTTACCAACCCTTCTGGTCGCAAAGTGGAAGTTGCGGCTGAAGAGCAACCTGCAGCAGAAAGCGTCACCATACCTGAAGCCAAGGCTGAGCAAGCATAAGAAAAGGTCAAAATAAAGCAACCCTACTATGTTGAAAAAAGTTAACCCTGTCTTTTAAAAGACTGGGTTCTAGTCAAAAACCCCCGGCCTTGCCGGGGGTTTGCTTTAGTAAAGCGCAGACAGGATAAGCAGTATGACGAGAAGAAATCGACAAAGCTTGTTTTAAGCTATATTCCTATATCCCTCAGTTGGGCAGAATGAAGTGTGTGGTTTTGCGAGTGCAGGGTAAGGCGCAATGACACGGAATGATCGTTCCATTCCAAAGAGTTGCAACCGCAGTCATGGGCTTGCAAAATCGCGCAATCCTTACCAAAGCGGAAACACTCAGAAGGTAAAAATGAAATTTATAGAAAAGGTTATTATATTCGTTAATGCTATGTCAGAGCGAGCGATGATCTGGGGAATCTAGGTTTAATTTACAATCAAAATTACTTGTGCTCAGACTTGTTAGTCCTGGTTTCAATAATCTCAGCATCTTCGATTACAATGGACTTCTCTTCTCCCTCAAACTTTCCAGTTTTTTGTAGTTTGCGCCGCAGCCACCAGAATCTTATTCCTATAGCCGCAGCCACTACCACAATTAAAGCAAAAAAAATCGAAAAAAAGACTATCCCCAGCAACATCGCACCAATAAATAAAGGAAGAAGTGCTAAGAAAAATAACCAGCGTTGCCAAGGTGAACCACCAGGGACAGATCCGTTCAGCGATGACTCTGACTGCTTATAATCAATTGTCCTACTGATGATTATTTTTCTGCGATTATCGTTCATTGTGTTAGCTCCTCTATTTCTGCCACCGTTTTAGGTACATCGATAGTCAGCACTTCATGACCAGCAGTTGTCACTGCCACATCATCTTCGATACGTACCCCAATATTCCAGAAATGCTGCGGAATATTATCTGCTGGACGAATGTAACACCCTGGCTCCACTGTCAAAGTCATTCCCGGGGATAAACAGCGCCATTGACCATTTTGTTTATATTCCCCCGCATCATGAACATCCAGTCCCAACCAATGCCCCGTACGGTGCATGTAAAAACGTTTGTAATCTTCTGATTGAATCACGTCATCCACGCTACCTTGGCAAAGCCCCAGATCAATAAATCCCTGGACCAGCACCTGTAAAGCAGCTTGATGGGGCATATCCCAGGTATTCCCGGGCTGGACTGCCGCGATTGCTGCCATTTGAGCAGAGAGCACGAGCTGATAAATATCTTTTTGTACCGAAGTAAACTTTCTATCTACTGGGAATGTACGGGTGATATCGGCTGCATAACCATTAAATTCACAGCCAGCATCGATAAGCAGCAAATCACCAGACTGTAACTGCGCATTATTTTCGATGTAATGTAACACACACGCATTGGCGCCCCCTGCCACGATAGGCGTATAAGCCGGCGCTTGTGAGCCCAACCGGCGGAACTCATGCAATAGCTCGGCTTCGATTTCATATTCATACATGCCAGGTTTAGTCTTCTGCATCGCACGACAATGTGCTCCCGCAGAAATTTTTGCCGCATGGCGCATGAGTGAGAGCTCTTCCTCACTTTTGAACAAGCGCATTTCATCCAAAATGTGACGAATATCACGTATTTCGTGGGGTGCTGAGACGCCGCTACGTACCCGTTCTCTTACTTGATTAATCCAGCTGATGAGACGCGTATCCCATGTCGTGTCTTGCCCTAACATGGAATAGATAGTGGGTTGATTCTCAAGTAATTTGGGTATCCATTCATCCAATTTGGCTATGGGATAAGCTGCGTCAAAGCCAAATGCTTCACGTGCAGCATCGGGTCCATAGCGGAAACCATCCCAGATTTCACGTTCCTTATCTTTTTCCCGACAGAATAGTATTTGTTCAGCATTTCTCTGACCATTCTCGCAAATGATGACCAAGACTGCTTCAGGTTCATGGAAACCCGTTAGATAATAAAAATAGCTATCGAAGCGATAGGGATAAAGAGCATCCCGATTTCTGAGTCTTACAGGAGACGTTGCAATGATGGCAGCGCCTTTCTGCATTTGTGACAATAAGTGTAAACGCCGATCGCTAAAAGTTTTGATTTGATTCATAGTGGCTTGATTTTTACAGGAATCCTCAGGGAAAGCAATGCAAAATGGCTTTTTTCACAAAGACTAATGCGCCTGTTCCCAATTATTACCCACACCCACTTCGACTCGAAGGGGCACATTAAGTTTGCTGACATTTTCCATTAAATCTGGCAATACATGTTTTACAATATCGACTTCTTCATTAGGTACTTCCAAGACTAATTCATCATGAACCTGCATGATGAGCTTGCTGTGCATTTTTTCCTTTATCAGCCATTCATGCACAGCAATCATTGCAAGCTTAATGATATCTGCTGCAGTGCCTTGCATGGGTGCATTGATAGCGGCACGCTCCGCTGCCAGTTTACGATTGTGATTGGAGCTGTTGATTTCCGGCAGCCATAATCGACGACCAAATACAGTCTCGACATATCCTTTCTCCCTGGCCTGCAATCGGATTCTCTGCATATATTCAGCGACCCCGGGATAACGTGCGAAATAGCGATCGATATAAATACGCGCGGCACTACGCTCAATTCCTAATTGGGTTGCCAGACCATAATCAGACATACCATAAATGAGTCCAAAATTGATTACTTTGGCATAGCGACGCTGTTCCTGATCAACCTGATCCTGCGATATGCCAAACACTTCCGCTGCAGTGGCACGGTGAATATCCTCATCGGCAGCAAATGCTTTAAGCAATCCATTATCTTGAGAGATATGCGCCATGATGCGCAATTCAATCTGAGAATAATCCGCCGAAATAATACGACTACCAGGGGGTGCTATGAATGCTTCCCGAATACGTCGACCTTCCTGCCTGCGGACCGGTATATTTTGTAAATTTGGGTCATTGCTAGCCAACCTGCCGGTTACGGCAACCGCCTGCGCATAAGTGGTATGTACCCGATGGGTATTGTTATCCACCATTAAAGGTAATTTATCCGTGTAAGTCGACTTAAGTTTGGCCAGGCCACGATATTCAAGCAGAATCTTAGGTAGCGGATAATCGAGCGCGAGTTGCTGTAAAACGTCTTCATCGGTCGATGGTGAGCCTTTGGGTGTTTTCTTGATAACCGGTAATTTAAGCTGGTTAAATAAAATTTCCTGGATTTGTTTGGTCGAATTCAAATTAAATGCTTGCCCGGCAATCAAACAAGCCTGCTGTTCCAGCGCCGGTAATTGCTTTTCCAGCTCACGGCTTAGCGCCTGGAGAAGGTCCACATCCAGCAACACCCCATTACGCTCGATCAGAAATAACACATTGAGTAACGGCATCTCGATATGGCGATAAATATAGTCGAGTTGTGTTTGACATGCCATCTTCGGGTATAAGTATTGATGCAATTGCAGCGTAATATCAGCATCTTCTGCTGCATAGCGCGCCGCCTCATCAAGCATGACCTGATCAAATCCAATCCGATTGGCACCTTTACCCGTTACTTCATCATAGGTAATCGTTTTTATACCTAAATGGCGCAATGCCATGCTATCCATATTGTGCGGATGATGGGATTCCAGCACATACGATTGCAGCAAGGTATCATGCGCAATACCATTCAGACTGATGCCATGATTAGCAAAAACATGTTTGTCGTATTTCAGATTCTGCCCAACTTTCAATTTTGCTGGATTCTCAAGCCAGGATTTCATTTTGCTCAACACAAAATTGATATTTAATTGTTGTGGCGCACCAGGAAAACAGTGAGTAAGTGGCAAATAAGCTGCTTGACCCGGTTCAATACATAACGAAATTCCTACCAATTGCGCCTGCAGTGGATTCAAACCAGTCGTTTCAGTATCGAGCGAAACCAATGGTGCTGTATCGCAATGCGCAAGCCATTTGTTCAACTGATCTTCCGTAAGAATAGTTTCATAAGCAACTGATGTGATTTCACTGGATATGGATGCTGCTGCACTGATTTGCTCTTGCTGTGTAGCAGTTAGTGGATCTGACTGAGCAGAGCCAGATTGCTCATTCTGCTGCAGCTCACGTAACCAGGTTTTAAAGCCCAGGCGTTCAAAGAGTGTTACCAGCTTTTGAGTATTCTGCGGTCTAACCACCAGATCTTCCCAATCAGCTGAAAGATTCACATCATACTTAATCGTCAGTAATGTGCGTGATATCTCTAACCAGGGCATTGCTTTGCGCAGATTTTCTCCGACGACCCCACCTATTTCACTGGCATGCGCGATGATATTATCCAGGCTGCCGTATTGGGTCAGCCACTTCACTGCAGTTTTAGGTCCCACTTTCTCAACCCCTGGAATATTATCCGTGCTGTCACCTACCAGCCCCAGGTAATCGATTATCTGCGCAGGCATTACACCAAACTTCTTCAATACCCCCGCCTCATCCAGAATCTCATTGCTCATGGTATTAACGAGTTTGATGCCAGAATTTACCAATTGCGCGATATCTTTATCACCCGTTGAAATAACGCATTGCATACCTGATTGCTCCGCTTTTTTAGCGAGAGTCCCGATCACATCATCTGCTTCAACCCCTTCAATTATCAGTAAAGGCCATCCCATTGCCTCGATACATTCGAGCAATGGCGCAATTTGTTCAGACAAATCTGCCGGCATGGAAGGACGATGCGCTTTGTATTGCGGATAAATATCATCACGAAAAGTTTTGCCTTTTGCATCAAACACGCACGCGCTATAATCTGCGTGGTAATCCTTGTGCAAGCGACGTAACATATTAAGTACACCGTAAATTGCGCCAGTTGGCTCATTTTGCCGGTTGCGTAAATCGGGTAGTGCATGAAAAGCACGATATAAATAAGATGAACCATCAACTAACAAAAGCGTTTTCATCTAGAAAAGGACCTCTATGAGCTTGGAAGAAAAACTAAGCGCTGTTATGTTTCTTGAGAAACCTTTGCCGACAAAAGAGTCATGGCGCGTATTTGGAATCATGTCTGAGTTTGTCGAAGGCGCAGAGCGCCTAGAATTTATTCAGCCAGCAGTCAGTATATTTGGGAGCGCACGAACTGAACCGAGTCACCCTTATTATAAATTAACTGAAGCCATTGCACGGCAATTGTCGGACGCAGGTTTCTCAGTCATTTCGGGTGGTGGCCCAGGCATCATGGAAGCAGCCAACAAAGGCGCCTTTTATGGTAAGGCTCCCAGCGTCGGCCTTAATATCCAGCTTCCTCATGAGCAACACCGCAATATTTATCAGGATGTCAGCCAAACGTTCCGCCATTTTTTCGCCCGTAAGTATATGTTTGTCAGGTTTGCGACAGCCTATATCGTCATGCCTGGAGGATTTGGTACACTGGACGAACTGATGGAAGCTCTCACGCTTGTCCAGACTGGCAAAACAAGAAAAATGCCTATTATTTTAGTGTGCTCGGATTTCTGGCGTGGTCTGCTTGATTGGTTTCAGCAAGTGCTCATCCACGAAGGTTATATCTTACCAGAAGATATGAATCTAATTCAGATCATTGATGAGCCCGCCGAGATTGTCAATGCCATCTTTCAATATTATGAAACCTCTGGCTTTGAACCCACAGCTGCCGAGAAGGAAATCCAACTTAATTTGTAATAATTCAATAATTCACTTTGTTTGAGATAGAATGAACGCTACCATTCGCCGGGGATCAGCATGCAACCTATAAAGACTACTCTATTTTTGTGTGCTATTTGTTTTACGTTGCCAGTATCCGCACAATCTACCCAGAAACCAGCTGATCAACCACCACTTCCCGAGCTGCCTGATTTAGCGCCCCATAAGGGACCAGAACTGCCTGATCTGGGGATCGACTCCTCCCTGGAACCGCAAGTAACAATTAAAGAAGGTAAAGAAGCGACTGTAGAGGAATATCGGGTCAATGGTCAGTTATATATGATCAAAGTCATTCCTCGCATTGGCAAACCATTCTACCTTTTAAATAAACGCAGTCCTGTGGGTGAGCCACACCGAGGTGATCTTGAAGGTTATGGTGTAAACGTTCCGATGTGGGAAATTTACAGATTTTAAAACTATAAACGTAATCGGCATGAGAAAATAATAGCCACGTAAGGCTTAAATCTATTTATTGACGCTTTTTCCATTGTTTACTCATGTCTGTCTTTACTCCGGTTACCAAGGAACAACTATCAATCTGGCTTCAAGATTATCCACTCGGTACATTGATCGATCTTCAAGGTATCTCATCTGGCATAGAAAATACCAATTATCTGGTTACAACGACGCTTGGCAAATACATTCTGACACTGTTTGAGAAACTAACTGCAGCAGAACTCCCCTTCTACCTTAATCTGATGGCTCACTTATCATATCAAGGTATTCCATGTCCCAATCCAATTGCTACGCGCGGGCAGAAACTGTTAGGTGAATTGAATGACAAACCGGCCAGTATCGTTACCTTTTTACCTGGTAAATCAGTGACACATCCTACTGTCGAACAATGTGCGGAGATTGGGGGAATGTTAGCCAGAATGCACTTAGCTGGCTTATCTTACCCCGTAAAGATGGCCAATCCACGTGGTTTAAAATGGTGGAACACGGCAGCAAAAGAAGTAATGCCGTTTCTTACGAAAGAGGAGCAAATATTACTTAGCGAAGAATTGCAATTTCAGGCATTACATCAAACAGAGATTCTCCCGCAGGGAGTAATCCATGCTGATCTATTTCGCGACAATGTATTGTTCATTAATACATCGATCGGTGGCATTATCGATTTCTATTTTGCGTGTAATGATGCATTTTTGTACGACCTTGCTATCACAATCAATGATTGGTGCATATCTGAAGATAGTGTATTAGACGAGATGCGCGCACATGCACTATTAACAGCATATCACCGCATACGACCTCTGATCAACGAAGAGCAGAAGGCATGGCCACAAATGCTGCGTGCTGGCGCATTACGTTTCTGGATATCGCGTTTATATGATTACTACTTGCCTCGAGAAGGAGAGCTCACTCATAAGAAAGATCCGACACATTTCAGAGAAGTTTTGAAATATCATCTGGCTAATCATTCCAAATTGATGCAAATCTGGATTAACTAATCAATTAAAATAATTTACGTGCTATCTTGATCATTAACCCTAATTCCATTTCCAAATCAGGCATGACGCAAGAGCGAGCCGCAGACAGTATAAATAATACGGCAAGATGAAGCTGACAAAGTCAGGTTTGATTTGGAAATGGAATAACCAGAAAGAAATGTGAATAAATGGAAATTCTTCTCCCAAGCATAATTTATTAAAATCATCCGTTTTAATTCACATATTTCCAGAAAATAGGATATTTCTAGCAAGTTATCAAATTTTCAGATCAATTAACAAAATTTATTGGAGAGAACAAATTGATAGAAGCTCGACAGGTTCGTGGTAGAGAAGGGTTGCAGTGGATACTGAGTGGTTTTTATTTGTTTCGCTTATCCCCATTTGTCTGGATATTGCTGTGTTTCACACTCATATTAATCGCCGCTACACTGGAGCTTCTGCCATTGCTCGGAAAATTTATTTTCACGCTCCTTTCTCCAGTTTTTATGGCTGGAATCATGGTAGGCTGCAAAAGTTTAGAACAGGGTGATCAATTAGAGCTTGGTCATTTATTTCTCGGTTTCAAAAAAAATACAGTACCGCTGATTACGATAGGAGGATTTTATCTGATTGGTCAAGTTCTGATAATCGGTGTGTTCATGATGATAGGAGGAAACGCACTGGTCGACATGCTGCTCTATGGAAAAAGATTTGGTGAGCATGAACTGATGGGCGTGATGGATAATATTCTGTCTGCATCAATCGTTGGATTGCTGCTGACGGTTCCACTTATGATGGCAATTTGGTTTGCTCCTTTACTGGTCATGTTCGAGAATATGCCACCTTTTATTGCCATACGAAAAAGCTTTTTTGCCTGTTTGAAAAATATTATTCCCTTTCAGATCTATGCCATTGTGCTCATCATACTGGGTGTGCTTGCCATTATGCCTTATGGATTAGGGCTCTTTATTTATATTCCTACTGTATTTGCCTCCATCTACGTCAGTTATCAGGATATTTTTCACCCTGAATCCACAGTTATCGACAAAGAAGCTATAGAGAAAAAGGAAAAGGAAGAAGGTACAGAAGGTAACTCATAAACCTGCAAATGATCTTCATTACAAAGGTGTCAGTTTGGCATATTCCAGCAGGAGCCATTTGGTTCCTGCACGATTGAATTGAACCTGAACTCGCATATCAGAGCCTTGACCCTCATAGTTTATAATTACCCCAGTTCCAAACTTTGCATGCGAAACATTCTGTCCTATACGCCAACTAGATGACTGTTCTGCTGAATCCGAAGCCAATCTTTCCGGCTTCACACCTCTGGCAACCGGCTGTCCCCATGAATTTCTGCTGAGGGGAAATCCTCCCTGCTCATTAACAAATTGAAAAGACTCGTTGTTAGCCTTGGATAGTGGCTGTAGCCATTTCAGCAAATGATCTGGTAATTCAGTTATAAATCGCGAAGCAACGTTGTAATGCGTCTGACCATGCAGCATCCGGCTTTGCGAAAAGCTCAGATATAATCGCCGCCGTGCACGTGTCATCGCCACATACATCAAACGTCGCTCTTCTTCCAGACCATTCACTTCATTGCGGCTATTCTCGTGTGGAAACAGCCCTTCTTCCAGTCCGCTCAGAAACACAGTATGGAATTCCAGCCCCTTGGCTGCATGAACAGTCATAAGTTGCAGGGCATCCTGATGATGATCTGCCTGATGCTCACCTCCTTCGAGTGAGGCATGGGAAAGAAATGCTATCAAACTGTCATCTTCAGCTTCGTGCACAAAGCTAGTCGCTGCATTGATTAATTCATTCAGATTTTCCAGTCGCTCTGCGCCATCACGCTCCAAACCGTAATGACTCAATAATCCACTATGGGCCAGCATGTAACGGATGATCTCGGGTAACGGCAAATTGACACAAGCACGCTGTATCGTCATGATCAAGGTAACAAAGCTTGGAAGTCCTTTTTTTACCTTGCTTTCATCAGAAATAGCAGCTGTCTCACTGCCACACTTTTTGTGGGCTGCAGCCCATAAGCTCGATTGGTGTAATTTCGCCTCATCCTGCAATTGCTCCAGGCTACGCGCACCAATGCCACGGGGTGGGAAATTGATCACCCGTAACAACGCATGATCATCATCAGAATGCGCAATCAATCGCAAATAAGCAAGTGCATGCTTGATCTCCTGCCGTTCAAAAAAGCGCATGCCACCATAGACTCGATAAGATAATGAAGCATTGAACAGACTATGTTCCAATACACGTGACTGGGCATTGGATCGATATAGTAAAGCGATATCGGAAAGCGCAATACCCTCTGAATGAAGCGCTTTGATCTCATCAGCGATAAAGGCAGCCTCATCAAAATCTGTCACAGCGTTATACACACGCACGGGCTCACCACGCCCTTCAGAAGTCCACAGGTTCTTACCAAGGCGCCCGCGATTATGTTCTATCAAGGCATTTGCTGCTTCCAGAATATTGCCGTGCGAGCGATAGTTTTGCTCCAGTTTGATAATTTTCTGAATAGCAAAATCACGCTCCAAATCCTGCATATTCCCCGTATGAGCACCCCGGAATGCATAGATGCTTTGATCATCATCCCCTACTGCAAATACGACAGCAGATTTCGGTGAATCCACACCTGCCAGTAATTTGAGCCATCGGTATTGCAATCGATTGGTATCCTGAAATTCATCTACCAGAATATGGCTGAAGCGATCCCAATAATGATTACGCAGAATCTCGTTATGAGTCAGTAATTCGTAGCACCGTAATAGGAGTTCGGCAAAATCAACGATACCTTCCCGCATACACAATGTTTCATACACGTGGTAAAACTCGAGCATCTTGCGAGTGAAACTGTCGTGCGCTTCAACCTGAGATGCACGCAACCCTTCTTCTTTTGCATGATTGATAAACCATTGGATCTGTCGAGGTGGAAATGCTTTCTCATCCACTGCAAGATCCTTCAGCAATCGCTTGATAACCGCTTGCTGATCGCCTATATCGAGAATTTGAAATGTCTTTGGTAATCCAGCATCCTGATAATGTGCGCGCAACATACGGTGGCACAAGCCATGAAAGGTTCCGATCCACATTCCGCGCGTATTGATAGGCAGCATAGCAGCAATACGCACCATCATTTCTCTGGCTGCTTTATTAGTAAACGTGACAGCGAGAATACCGTTTGGACTAACCTGACCTGAATGGATCAGGTAGGCGATACGGGTTGTCAGCACACGTGTTTTGCCACTTCCTGCGCCAGCCAGTATCAGTGCCGATTGATGCGGTAATGTGACAGCTTCGTGTTGCTCTGGATTCAATCCAGAAAGTAAGGAAATCATAACTCAGAAAACACAGCGTTGCAGTCTACCCTGCCTGAGGGTACATGATAAATTATCATAAAACTCACTACCTTCCCCAGGCAGGATTTGAGGAATTATTGTTTACTTTTTGCAGCCAAATCCAGAATCAAGGGTGTCAAAATCAATTCAATTGCCAAGCCCATTTTGCCGCCTGGCACGACTATGGTATTGGGGCGTGACATGAATGAATCATGAATCATGTTTAGCAAGAACGGAAAATCCACATTCTTGTAATCACGGAAACGGATGACCACCATACTTTCATCCAACGACGGAATCTCACGCGCAATAAAAGGATTGGAGGTATCGACTGTTGGAACACGCTGAAAATTGATATGTGTGCGTGAGAACTGCGGAGTAATGTAGTGTACATAGTCATGCATACGACGCAAAATGGTCTGCGTTACGGCTTCTGCCGAATAGCCGCGCGCGCTGGTGTCACGGTGGATTTTCTGTATCCATTCGAGATTGACGATAGGTACGACACCCACGAGGAGATCCACATATTTTGATACATCCGCGGTATCGCTTGTTACACCCCCATGCAAGCCCTCATAAAACAAAAGATCGGTGCCGGGTGCAATTGATTTCCAAGGAGTAAAGGTACCAGGCTTTTGATTGTAAGGAGCAGCTTCTTCTTCATTATGAAGGTACAAGCGGGTCATACCCGAGCCAGTTTCACCATATTCTTTGAATAAGGCTTCCAGTTTCTCAAATTCATTCGCTTCTGGCCCAAAATGGCTGATAGCACGCCCGCCGCTTTTCTCTGAGTCTGCAACTGCGTTTTTCATGGCTTCGCGGTCGTAGCGGTGGAAACTATCCCCTTCCACGACAGTGACATTCAGTTTTTCCCGACGAAAGATATGCTCAAAACTATTCTTAACCGTGGATGTGCCAGCACCAGATGAACCGGTCACGGCAATAACGGGATGTTTTTGCGACATTTTACTACTATCTCCTTAAATATAAACAAAAATGCTAAATTTCCAGATAGATGATCTCCACGCCACAGAGTTTGTAAAAACTGTAGCGCGTGGCTGAGAACAAAACAGACAGAACGCAGCGACAAGAAAACGAGTTGACAAGTTTCGATAAAATAAATGCTGCGAATTTCGATAAAACGAAGTTTTAATGCAACTACGTCTTGACGTAATCACATCACGTATCAAAAGATAGGCGAAGTGTAAGTATCGCCCGACGCGGCTATCGAGACGTGCAGCTGATTTTTTCACAAGCTCTCAGGCATTAACCTTGTATGATACCTCCTTTCCACGTTATTTTGCAGATAATCATCTCAAAATATAAATTGGAAAGAATCTACCCCGGATATGCTTCCTCCCCAACACCCATACCAGTAAGATAGCTACAAACTACCAACGTCTGGAATCATCACTTCATACAATGCGGATTCTTGCCTGCAGCCCTAGCTTGCTGCTGGAGCTGTTGCGCTTGCGGTAAGCGTGCTTGCAGATCCTCAATCCGCGTAGTATGGGAGGGATGCGTCGAAAGAAATTCGACAGGACGAGGACCTTGGCTTGCTTGCGCCATTTTTAACCATAATGTAATGCTTTCCGCGGGATTGAAGCCTGCTTTGGCCATGAGGTCCAATCCGATCGTATCGGCTTCACTTTCATGCAATCTGCTAAAAGGCAAGATGATCCCATACTCCGCGCCGACCCCCAATAAACTGACTGCAGTCTGACCCATAGCAGTCTGCGGCGCTGCTACCGCTTGAACCAAGGCTATGCTAGCTTGGGCACCTAATTGTTGGGACAGGCGTTCATTGCTATGTCTGGCTAAAACGTGACCGACTTCATGTCCGATGATCGCAGCCAATTGATCTTGATTATCAACCAGATTAATCAAACCAGTATATACGCCAATTTTTTTACCTGGTAGTGCAAATGCGTTGAGCGACGGGTCCTCAAAAACAACAACTTCCCAATTTCCTCCCACTTCTTGTGCAATGGCGCTGGCTACACAATGCACAAACTGATCGTTCTTAACGTTGCGACTGATAGGTTTTTCATTTTTCAAATTCTGAAATGCCTGCAGTCCCATGCTATCCACCTCTGCATCTGGCATAAAAGCCAATTGTGTTCTGCCAGTTGGTGTTGTGGCGCATGCAGTCAGAAAAAAAACGAACAATAAAGCATAAAATGGTTTTAAGTATAATTCAGCCATCATTTCAAAACCCTCTCGATAGATATTTGTGAAAAGAGGCTATCATGAGCAGTTGAAGCATATCAAGCGCATTGTTCACGGTATAATCGTGATTTTGTTTACTGCCAGGAAATTCGTTACATGCAAGAAAAATATCATCCTCAGGAAATAGAACAAGACGTGCAACAATACTGGGAAAAAACCGCTGCATTCAATGTGACGGAAAACCCTGGCATGCCTAAATATTATTGTTTGTCGATGTTTCCCTATCCATCGGGTAAGCTGCACATGGGACATGTTCGAAATTACACGATAGGCGATGTATTGTCTCGCTATCGCCGTATGCAGGGATATAACGTATTACAACCAATGGGCTGGGATGCATTTGGATTACCTGCTGAGAACGCTGCCATGCAACATGGGGTCCCCCCAGCCAAATGGACATATGACAACATTGCATACATGCGTAAGCAATTGAAAAGCCTAGGCTTTGGTATCGACTGGAATCGTGAAATTGCAACCTGTGATTCTCACTATTACCGATGGAATCAATGGCTATTCTTACGCATGCTGGAAAAAGGAATCGCTTATAAGAAAACTCAGGTGGTAAACTGGGATCCGATCGATCAGACGGTACTCGCTAATGAACAAGTCATCGACGGGCGCGGCTGGCGTACTGGTGCACTGGTAGAGAAGCGCGAGATACCGGGTTACTACCTGGCTATTACCCAATACGCCGATGAGCTGCTCAATGATCTGGACAAACTACCCGGCTGGCCTGAACGTGTAAAAACCATGCAGGCTAACTGGATTGGTAAAAGCTACGGCGTCGATATCATTTTTCCAGCTGATAAAACATCCGACACACCTCAAGATTTGAAAGTGTTTACCACGCGGGCAGATACTTTGATGGGGGCAACTTATGTCGCAGTTGCTGCTGAACATCCCCTTGCGCTCCATGCAGCAAAAAATAATGCGAAGCTCGCCGAATTCATTGAAGAATGCAAGCAAGGTGTCACCATGGAAGCAGAACTTGCCACCCAAGAGAAAAAAGGTATGGATACCGGGCTGTTCGTGCTTCATCCACTCACGGGAGAGCCTCTTCCGGTATGGATTGCCAATTACGTACTCATGAGTTACGGTGAAGGTGCTGTCATGGCCGTGCCAGCGCATGACGAGCGCGATTTCGAATTTGCCACCCAATATGCTTTGCCAATCAAGGTGGTGATCGAGCCCAAAGATGGTGAAATCGATTTAATGCTTACTCAGGCTTATGTCGAATATGGCATTACCATTAACTCAGGGGAATTTTCAGGACTGGAATCTCAAGCTGCAGTCGATGCGATTGCAACTGCTTTGGAACAAAAAGGGTTAGGAGAAAAACGCATGCGTTATCGCCTGCGCGATTGGGGTATCTCTCGCCAGCGCTACTGGGGCTGCCCGATTCCATTGATTCATTGTGATCATTGCGGCGTCGTCCCCGTCCCAGACGATCAGCTTCCCGTGATATTGCCGGAAGATATGGTGCCAGATGGATCGGGTAACCCGCTGGCAAAATCATCGTCATTTTATGAATGCGCTTGCCCTCGATGCGGTCAAGCTGCCCGCCGTGAAACCGACACCATGGACACATTCGTCGATTCATCCTGGTATTACATTCGTTATGCCTGCCCGGATCAGGGTTCCGCCATGGCTGACGCGCGGGTAAATTATTGGTTACCGGTAGATCAGTATATCGGTGGAATAGAGCATGCCATTTTGCATCTGCTCTATTCGCGATTCTGGAGTAAAGTCATGCGTGATCTGGGATTGGTCTCCCTTGATGAACCTTTCACAAACCTGCTGACGCAGGGGATGGTGTTAAATGAAATCTTCTTCAGGAAAACGACTACAGGTCGCATTAGCTATTTTAATCCATCGGAAATTGACATTCAGTTTGACGAACAAGGCAAACGATTTGGTGCTGTGCTGCGTGCTGATAATCAACCGGTTGAATCGGGTGGCATTGGTACCATGTCAAAATCGAAGAATAATGGGGTTGATCCACAGGAATTAGTGGAGTCATATGGTGCGGATACAGCACGATTGTTCATGATGTTTGCCAGTCCTCCCACCCAGACACTGGAATGGTTCGATACGGGTGTGGAAGGTGCCTTTCGTTTTCTGAGACGCCTGTGGAGATCGGTCTATAGCCACTTACAGCAAGGTGGTGTGCCTGATGGGCAGCTCCTTGCCGAAACACTGCCAGCCGAACTCAAATCGTTGCGTTGTCAGCTTCATCAGACGATAGCCAAAGTAACCGATGATCTCGATCGTCGCCACACTTTCAATACCGCAATTGCTGCTGTAATGGAATTGATGAACGAGCTGGCTAAACTCCAGGATACCGATTTAACTGCACGACAGCTCATGCAAGAAGCACTGGAAAACATTGTCTTGCTGCTGTCACCGATCGTCCCACACATTTGCCACGCACTTTGGCGTGAGCTTAAGCCAGGCACGGAATTGCTCGATCAGCCGTGGCCCAAAGTTGATCCTCTGGCGCTGGCGCAGGATGATATCGAGCTTGTCGTTCAGGTCAATGGTAAGTTACGTGCGCAAATACGTGTCGCCAAAGATGCGGATCGTGCAACAATCGAACGCACGGCATTGGATCATGCGCATATTCAGAAAACTATTACAGGACAGTCAGTGAAAAAAGTGATTGTTGTTCCAGGAAGATTGGTCAATATTGTCGTTTAGAGAACGAGGTAACACTTTGAGTTATTGATGAACGAATAGACTCAAATGATGGTTTTATACTAGAAATAAATAGCATCCATATCATGAAACCAATCCGTGCCTTTCTTGCTATTAGTCTTATGCTCGCCATAACTGCCTGCGGTTTCCATTTGCGCGGGCAGATCTCTACCCTTCCGTTTGATACTATTTATGTCGCTGCACCACTTGGCCACCCTATCAAGCTGGATATAGAACGGGCCATTCGTGTCAGCACCAAGACTAAAGTTGTTGATAAACCAGAAAAAGCTCAGGCGATACTTCAGATCCTCAGCGCGGTCAACGAGAAGAAAATATTATCACTTTCAATTGGTGGGCGTGTCAGGGAATTTCAGTTGGGCTATCGCGTTTCTGCGCGCCTGCTCGACTCTCAAGGCGCAGCACTTACACCCGTGGAAGAGATTATTCTGACACGCGTACTTCCTTTCCTCGATGCACAGGTGCTGGCCAAAGCGGCAGAAGAGGAAATGCTATACAAAGATATGCAGATAGATGCCGTGCAACAGATAATTCGACGAATGGCTGCAGTCAAACTTTAATGATTATTTTTAAAAAGCGTTAATTCTTGTGTATCTCTAGTAAATTGATTTATGAGTATTACCTCTGATCAACTGTTTCGTCAACTGCAAAAACAGCTCATGCCGCTTTATACCATCACTGGCGACGAGCTGTTGCTCGCAATGGAAGCAGCGGATGCGATTCGCAATCACGCTCGACAGCACGACTACACAGAACGCGATATATTTACGGTAGATCATCGCTTCGACTGGTCAAATCTACAGCGCTGGAAGAGTCAGTCGTCATTATTTGGAGAACGGCGAATACTTGATCTGCGTATCCCCACGGGCAAACCTGGCAAAGAAGGTAGTAACGCTATCGAAGCACTTTGTCAGAACCAATCTGCTGATACCATTACCCTCATCATGCTGCCTAAAATCGATAAGCAGACACAGGCAAGTAAATGGTTTAAGACGCTCGAACAATCAAGTGTGATGGTCACAGCTGATCCGATAGAATACTCTCGGCTAGCAAACTGGATACAGCAACGTCTCGATATCCAAGGGCAGCAAATTGCACCAGATACCTTGCAATTCCTCGTAAATAAAGTAGAAGGCAATCTTCTCGCTGCTCAGCAGGAAATCAAGAAACTCGCCTTACTCTATCCTTCTGGCATACTTTCTTTCGAGCAAGTCAAGGATGCTGTGCTTGATGTCGCACGCTATGATGTATTCAGCCTGCCCGAGGCCATGCTGACAGCAGATACCGTGCATTACACCCGTATCCTGGAAGGGTTGCAAGGCGAAGGCACCCCCCCTCCCCTGATTCTGAGTACGCTAACTGAACCCATCCGCACGCTGCTGCTCATTCACCAGGCGCTCGATGCAGGTAAGCCACTTGCACAAGCGTTAAAAGACAGCCAAGTTTGGAATCAACAGCAGAAAATCATGACGGTCGCTGTAAAACGCTTGCCCTCTCGATTACTGTTACAAGCCCTGTTACACGCAGCAAGTATAGACAGAATTATCAAAGGTATCGCCCAGGGTGATATTTGGAATGAATTACTGCAGCTTGGCTTGCGCCTCACAACGCGTCAGTCTTTTATGCATTAATCCATTTCTAAACAAACATGACGCAAGAGCGAGCCGCAGACAGTATTAATAATACGGCAAGAAGAAGCCGACAAAGTCAGGTTTGATTTAGAAATGGAATAACAACGCGATTGATCGCAAAAATTCCCTCTCACAGAAACTCAGGAAAAAATATGAAAGCACGTATTAAATGGCAGGATGGTATTAGCTTTAGAGGTGAAACCGAAAGCGGACATTCCATATTAATAGATGGCGCGCCGGATATCGGTGGAAAGAATCTGGGGCCACGCCCGATGGAATTGATCTTACTGGGACTCGGTGGCTGCTCTTCTATTGACGTTATCCTGATTCTGCAGAAAAGCCGCCAGGAAGTTACCGATTGCGTCGTGGAAATCGATGGCATCCGCGCTTCTGAAGATCCCAAAGTATTCACAGATATTCATCTGCATTTTATCGTCACTGGGAAAAACCTGAAACCTCAACAAGTAGAACGGGCGATCAATCTCTCCGCAGAAAAATATTGCTCAGCCTCTATCATGTTAAAGAGCACTGTCAATATTACACATGATTTTGAAATTATTGAAGAATAGCTTTGTAGACTAAAATGAAATGAAAAAATACGCCATAGTCAATGTTATTGTCCAGTTTCCACATATAAATAATACAGTAAGGAGAAGCCGGCAAAGTCAGATTTGATTTAGAAATGGAATAATTCAATCTCACTCGCTTGGTCAGCTGATTACAGATCCTGCTGCTGGTGGCAATGATTGCTACCTTTGTACTCTGATTGCTGGGAATGACTGCACGACATGGTAACCGGCATCTATACTATATCAGGCGAACCATGTACTCTCGGTTATCTACTTTGACCTAAGTTCAACCAAAAGGCTTGAATAAGGCAGTAACTATCTTAAATCAGATAGTTACTGCTGACGTTGAAGGTTAGTAATTTCCTAGGGCTCCATCAAACTCTGAACCCAAACTTCCTAGAGGGGACATAATCCCCTCTTTTGATACGCTATTAACCCTCCCCAGTATTGACATTATCCCAAGTGGGCGACTGACCTACCACCTTAATCGATACATCATCGCCAAAGTTGACGATGAAGTTATTAGCCTCAACCTGGACGTTGGTAATATAACTAGCCAGTTCTTCACGTGTTAAACCATATTCAGTGAAATCCAGCATATCTTCCGATGCATTAAAGTTGTTAATTGTCCAGTGTCCTAGATCATGGAAAACAAAATTATCTGATCCATCTTCACCCTGGGAATCTTCTCCCGGACGACAATCAACATTTTGACCTGGACCAGTTGCGACTGGACCAGTTGTGCTTGGATCAGTTGCGCCTGGATCTGTTGTGACTGGATCAGTTGCGCCTGGATCACCTGCGACTGGACCAGTTGTGCTTGGATCAGTTGCGCCTGGATCAGCTGCGACTGGATCAGTTGCGACTGGATCAGTTGCGCCTGGATCACCTGCGACTGGATCAGTTGCGCCTGGATCAGCTGCGACTGGATCAGTTGTGACTGGATCAGCTGCGACTGGATCAGTTGCGACTGGATCACCTGCGACTGGATCAGTTGCGCCTGGATCAGCTGCGACTGGATCAGTTGTGACTGGATCAGTTGCGACTGGATCAGTTGCGACTGGATCAGTTGTGACTGGATCAGTTGTAACTGGACAAGTTGCGACTGGACCAGTTGTGCTTGGATCAGTTGCGCCTGGATCAACTGCGCCTGGATCAACTGCACCTGGATCAACTGCGCCTGGATCAACTGCACCTGAATCAACTGCACCTGAATCAACTGCACCTGAATCAACTGCACCTGGATCAACTGCACCTGGATCACCTGCGCCCGGATCAGTTGCGTTTGGATCAGTCGCACCTGGATCAGTTGCGTTTGGATCAGTTGGGTTTGGTTCGCCCACAGCGACATTATCCCAACCGATCTGATCAGGCTGTACACCTGCCAACGTAATCGTTACATTATTGCCAAAGTTGACGATGAAGTTATTAGCCTCAACATGGATATTTGTAATTAAATTAGCCAGTTGTTCCTGTGACGTTATACCAAGGCTATTATCGAATACCAGCGTATCTCCTTGTTGCGGATTAAAGCCATCGATATGCATATCCCTTCCCAATTCACGGATAATATAACGATTTGCTTCACCTCCACCAGGGTTCGCTTCGCCTGGAAGTACGGTGACATGGCCATTGTCGGTGATATGATTATTGTTGGTGATATGGTTATTGTTGGTGATATGGTTATTGTTTGTACTCATCTTATTCTCCTTTTATTGCAAACTAATACTAATTAAATAACTTTTATTAACTACGTTGATATTAAGAATTGCTATATCCAAATTCTTCTTTGCCTCCTTTAATGTATATAAAAGTTGCAATTTATAAGATGCAACATTCATGCCAAAATATATTACATATATTATTCAATATCTTACGTTGCGGCCTTAGAAGAAAGTTACAAAAAACGTCGTTAACAATTAATTAATTTTTATACATGATATGTATATAATGCATAACGCTATGTTTTTAAAAGATTTATTATGTCGCAAATTAACGATACATTTTCATGCTTAACATATAACCATATGTTTTTAAATGATTTATTCTGTCGTTAATTAGAAGAAGATTATAAAGGGCTCAATCGAGTAGAAAGGGATCTGACCTTGAAGAATCCCCACGAATATGTGAGTAATTTCAATAAATTATCGTATGTTTTAGTTAAGAATGAGGATCCAATCGGTAATTGCATACTATGGATTCAGCCGACCAGAACATAATTAGTTTCAAGCAGCACAATAATTTTTAGCTTAAACAATTCGACATCTCTAAAACCAAAAGCCATTTTGTGCAATGTTTTGATCTTGTTGTTCATGCCTTCTTGTTGTTAATACCTTCCAATGGTCCGGTTGATAAATCAATAAAATCGAAATAGGTAAAGATGCCATCCTCTGCAGTGAGTTAATACCGCTGCAGCCATGCAATATGATGGATTGAAATACAGCAGTGACCATCACGATGCCTTTCACCTGGCACATCTGATGCGACTGGGCATCTTGCCAACGGAGTATATTTATCCCGGAGGACAACGAGCGGTCAGAGATCTGATGCGACGGCGCTGTGTGGGTAGCATCCGCACCAGCAATGGCAAAAAGAAGGGAGTGGGCAATGCTAAAGTAGACAGCAAATGCCGCTTCAGGGCTTTTTCTGAAGCAGTCTATTTTGCTTTACGCTTTGAACTATTGACGCAACGGTTCTATAAACGAAAAAAAGTCAAAGCGCTCAGTTGAGCGGACTGGAGTGTGCGGTTTTGCGAGTGCGGAGCAAGGCGCAACGATGCGGAATGGTCGTTTCATTCAAAGGAGTTGCAACGAGCCATGTACTTGCAAAATCGTGCAATCCACATCGAAGCATAAGCACTTAAAAGGTGTGAGTGAAATTTACAAAAAATATTTTTTAAAAAATTAAAAGTAAAGTTAACAAAGAGATGCTTCTTTATGTGAATCGTGCATTAATATCACGCATGTTTGGTTGCATACTTAACTTCAATTAAGCTATTAAACCGAACGATAATCCATTTACGAGCTGGCATTTCCAGAAATCGATAGCTCCAAACTGAGATTGGAATAACCAAAACCAATAAACAAGCAACGAACAGCATCGACCCCATTGCACTACTTTGCAATGATAGTCCTGTATAGTACTCCCAGTCATTCTGAGCAATAAACTTGATGAGATAATGCCACATATAAATGGAGAACGAGAAAAGTCCAGCAGTGTAAAGAGGGCGCGTGGTAAGCAATTTGCATAAAGCACCACGATCTTCCCATGTAACCAAAACTATCAATGCCATCAATCCTATAGAGATAACATCAGTTATGCCGAAGTGAAGAGCCAGCAAAAGTGTAATACTTGCTTCTATCTGGATATACGTTAAATAGTGGTCTGGAATAGAAGAAATCAGCCGACGCATCAAGAACAGCACGATTCCGATCAAAAAAGCTGATGCAGCACGCACGGCAGACAAACGAAAGTTCTCATCAACATCGCTATTAGTAGCCATTGAAAAAGAATAGTAAAACAATACAACGAATGACAACACAACTAAGACTAATTTCCTATCCTTACCATCTATAGCAAGAAGAGCAGCAAAGATCAGATAGCAGAAAAGTTCTGCACTGAGAGACCATGATGGGAGATTCCATGTCACCCAATCAAACATACCCCAGGCATGAACAAGGAATAGATTGGCTATCAATGCTTCTGCACTTCGTAATGAGTCATCAAACACGCAGCAGAATTTGCTTTCCCAATCCCAGTTAATCAGTGCAGCCAAGAAAAAGAATAAAAAGACTGCTACGAGTGATATTAGATGTAACGGATATATTCGCGCAAATCGAGCAATCAGATAGTGAGTAATTTCACAAAAGGCGCGAGGCTTGGGATGTTCGATACGATAGATATATGACATCACAAAACCGCTGAGGATAAAGAAAAAATCAACCCACAGATAACCTTTCGAAAGGAAGGATGTCATCTCATCTGGATCAATGGATGGGTGGATAAATGATCGAAAGTGAACAAGAACAACTATTATAGCTGCCCATCCTCGGAGGCCAGTGTGAGAGCGAATCTCTTTCATATTTAACATTTGAATCATAAAAGAAGATCTTTCAAGTGACAATATTTTTTACCGAATCGAATCAGTTAGCAGTTTTTAATTTTTTTTAAATTTAATAGTTATAACTTGATTTTACGATTATTAACTTGATTAAACAGTTATCAGAATGAATCTATTTCATACAAAAACAATATTTTTATATCATTAAATTAATTCTTTTTTACAAGAATCTTCACAAATTTATCATTATGATACTTCTAAGTTCTAAAAAGCAATATGTGTGCCAATATATATTCATTCTTTATTATCAAAGATATATTTATCATTTTATGATTAATTCATGAAAATATTGTCGTTAATAATTGAATAATCATCATTCATTCATGAATAATATCTTATTTACCAAAGGTTTATTTTGTCGCTAATTGGAAACATGACATAAAGAATTTCTGGAGTTATAAACAAATGCGATGAATGGAGATTTAAGCGGTTACTTGTTTTTTGATCTCCTGTTTGTTTAACGCCGCTAACAAATATAACACCGGAGATGACATCTGCTAACAACTTATCCTATTTTCCTTAGTTGAAGCCTCTTAATATTTGCACTTTCTCGTTACCAGGAAAAAAACCTGAAACCTCAACAAGTAGAACGGGTGATCAATCTCTCAGCAGAAAAATATTGCTCAGTCTCAATCACGCTAAAGAGTGCTGGCAATATCACACATGATTTTTAAATCATTGAATAAAAGCTAAAAAATAAAATTATCGTGAAGAAATATGGCTCAAATAATCGCCATCGGTACCGCTAGATAACCCAGGATCTATAGGCCCAATTCCCTGGAAAGTAAAATCTCCGGAATTTCCAAGGTTGTCTGTCCAAGTGCCATTAAGTGAAACCGTGTTTAGAGACACAAAAAATTGTGTGTGAAACCTGTTAGGGAAATGGGTAGTAAACCCAAGATGAAACTTATTAGTAGAACGGTTGAGATTTGCTGCGCCATGTGATGGCGTTTCAAAGGTAGCAATTTTCTGAGTACCCGTAAGTTCAAAAACAAATCCTTTATCTTGGATATCGAAACACAAAACATCGACAAAAGGGTTAAGTCTCCAGCAAAACACTCCCAGACTTTGGCCGTAGCTAGTAATAGGTAACAATAGTCCGACAAAATGAGCTAAAACAATTAACCTTTTCATCTTTATCCCCCAAACTATCTTCCGCCGATGCTCTTTCATAAAGGACGCGAGAAAAGCAATTTCTTCTTCACATGAAAGATTCTCACATCGTCATCCACCTCGCCATCACAATACCTTCTTTCATAAATTGCATCCATTATTCCACTTATTCCATTTTTAAACCAAACCTGATTTTGTCAGCTCTCCTTACCGTATTATTTATACTGTCTGCGCTTGCCTTCGCATCATATTCGATTTGGAAAAAGAATAAGGTGAAATAATCAGCTGACATTGCGCTGTATGTACCTCATTTATTAATTCAATCTCACGAAAAAAATATGTCGTTATGAAATGACATCTGTTATTGCCGAATATAAATGGACACAGTATGATGTTTGCAATCACCACACCAATTTGAGCAAATGGCCACATTCTGGAATTATTTGTAACTATGAGAAAGATGTATATGCAAATGAAATTATTAAGAAAATATAGCTTGATTCTAAGCAAGATAGCTGACAAGACTTGATGATTAGGGACGAAGCTGGCTTACCTGCCGATGAACCGAAAATAAGCAAACCTGTTCTTCCAATTCCCTGCGACACACTATGAGAAGGGTATTTTGATTGCGATTAGTAACCTGCCGTTCGGCCAGTGGAATGCAGCCCTTGTTCAGGAAGCACACGCGCCCACGCCTTATCTGATCTCGTGTTGCACCGTGCGTGCGCATTGTGCCAATTACTGGGCAGGCTACTGATTAAAGCACCAATGGGTGATATGTATGACAAAGGTTAAATGAAAGATCTTTTTATTATGTAAATAGCATGATAAGGTAAGGTGGCATATCAGAATTGATTCGGAATTCACTGAAATGACTCTGTCAATTTTAAATCGGCTTTGACAATACACGCCCCTCATTCAGTCAGACAGGAGTAATTATCTTGATTTTACTTGCCAGTTCATCTGAAAATAAACTTGCTCATTGGAAGCAAGGATTATCGGATATTTATACTCCGTACTGCTTGACAAATCTGAATCCCCTCAGAAATGAACTGATAAGAAAAACACCCGACATCCTTTTACTTGATTACGACTTACTCGGTATAGATAGCTCTCAGACAATTGAAAGCCTGCTGACGCTGAGCCCCAAAACCCGCATCATATTATTAAGCTCTGGCATTTCTGATGAAAATGAATGGAAATTATTCAAAGCGGGAATTAAAGGATTTTGTCTAGATATGACCCCCCCCGAACAAATCAGGCGCGCAGTTGAAGCTGTCCGGCGAGGTGAATTATGGATACGGCGCCAACTGGTACAGCGTATGCAGGATGAGCTGGCTATGGCCATGCAGGAAAAAAAGCACATTGAACGTGCAGTAAATAGCCTGCTTGAAAATTTAACCAAACGTGAATATGAAATCGCCATCCTGGTGGGCCGCGGTGAAAGCAACAAGCAGATTGCCAGACAACTGGATATTACCGAACGAACTGTCAAAGCTCATTTGACTGAAATATTCCGCAAGCTGGCAATTTCAGATCGAATCAAACTGGCCTTGCTCGTTAAAGATACCGCCGCCACCTCGAATCAGGTATTTGACGATAATGACAGCGATTATCCCACTATCTCTATCTGATGCTGCATTCATAAACTGCTAAAAGGATAATAGATGCATCAGCGCATAAACCTCATACCTGCCAGATGAATTATTTTATCTGAATTATCCTAAAAATTGCTTTTAGGATAATTGTGGCTTGTTTCCTTTTTTATGTTATATGGATATATCCAGCTGCTTGCAGATTACATTAAAGTATAATAATCTTGTGTCGTTATAACCAATATAAGTAACCTTCCTTCAAGAATCCTTCAAGAATCACTTTTTTATAATAATAGCAAGAAGAAACATGATGACCAAATTGATCCAATCTATAAAAAAATTCATTAACGATGAGAAAGGAATGGGCGCCGTCGAGTATGCAATAATTATTGCGATAATGGCAGGGGCAATTACACTTTTATGGCCTAAAATCCAAACAGCATTAGGAACAGCTATCGACAACGTCAGTACACAGATCACCAACACACCAAAACAACAATAAATAACAAAGATTAAATTCGCCATCCGGTTAATGCTGGATGGCGTTTGGGAAGAATGGCATGGATACATTAAATAGCGCCATTTTGATAGCATTATTATTTATTGCAGCCTGGTACGATGTTCGTCAATACTGTATTCCCAATGCGCTGGTTCTTTCAGGCACCATTATCGGTGTGTCACTCAATGCTTTGCTCCCGCAAGATATAGGTGGCTTAGGCATACTCACATCGTTGGCAGGATTAGGTGTTGGCCTGGTCGTATTACTTCCGCTTTATCTGTTACGCGCCATGGGTGCGGGTGATATCAAACTGATGGCGATGATCGGTGCTTTTGCAGAGCCCGCTAGCATGTTAAGCATCACATTGTACGTAATGCTGGCAGGAGGCGTATTAGCAATACTCGTCGTATTATCGAAAGGCAAGTTACCCAAACTTATGAATAATTTCAAGGTCATGTTGCTGGCTGGTCCATCAGCTGCAAATCTTTCTACCATCGACGACCTCCCTGAATCGGCTGGGAAGTTACCCTATGGTGTAGCTATTGCCATTGGCACCCTTGTTTATCTGGTGACAACTCCTTAAGGATAGCGTACATCTAAGCTGAAAAGCTGAACTTGCGATCTGCATCTGATCAGAAAAAGATAGAAGTACAAAGGTAAGCATCGAAAATATGATGATTTGCATAGGATTTCTAAAAAAGCTAAAAATGATCAGCTGTTTAATGTCAGCTCGAACGGTAAGCTTTAGTAATCAATTACTACATTCTTATGATAGTTCTATGTCATCTTTCTGATGACATAACCACAAAATAAGATGCTATTTCTGATTTATTTCAACTTCACATTAACGTCATTTTCAATATATTTCCCCTGTCGACAGGATGCTGCCGCATTAATCAAGCAGCAATGAAATACAAAATTCATAACCCAATTAAGCAATAAACGGTATACCAATGAGAAACACAGGTGCACTAGGAATGATCGTGGTTTCGCTATTGTTAGGCATTGCTGCGGTAGTGGTGGCGGGAAAATGGCTCAACGAACGCGCCAATTTACAAGCATCCAAAATCGTTGTAGCTGCCCACGATATCAACGTCGGAACACGACTCACCTCCGATTTGTTAAAAACAATCGACTGGCCAAGTAGCAGCATCCCATCTGAATCATTCAATGATATCAAATTGCTCGATAGTCGCGTCGTCAAGATCAATCTACACCGGGGTGAGCCGCTACTTGAAAGCAAACTCGCGCCAGAAGGCGCTGCTGGTGGATTATCAGGTGTCATTGCTGATGGCAAACGCGCCATTACCGTGCGGGTAAATGATGTAGTAGGCGTGGCTGGATTTGCGCTGCCTGGTAGTCAGGTAGATATTCTGGTCAATATTAAGGATGATCATCAGAATCCCATTTCCAAGATCGTGCTGGAGCAGATTCTAGTATTAGCTGTGGCGCAGGATCTCGGCCGTGATGAAACCAAACCTAAAGTAGTCAATGCCGTCACGCTCGAAGTGACGCCGAAGCAAGCAGAAAAACTCGACCTGGCACGCAGTGTCGGCACATTATCGCTGGTATTGCGCAATCAGTTCGATAGAAGCCTCGGTTCAACCGATGGCATACGCACGGAAGAATTACTCGGAACAAAAGTCGCAACCACTGAAACCAATCCAGAAGTCAAGGAAAACGTCGTTTACAAACCTGTTGACACACCCAAGCTATCAGTCGAAATCATCCGGGGACTTCAAAAAGCCAACGCACAATAAATAAAAACAAATAAAAAAGGCAAATTCAATGAAATTGCACCGACAATCTGATTTCACCACGACCTTACTCTGGATGGTCACATTGTGGACAATCAGTATTTCAACAACGCTGGCACAAAATACAGCATCCATTCCAACTAACCTTAAAGTAATCGATATGCCGCAGGCAGCGTCCAGTATGAATGTGACGCTGGGTAAATCTACCTTACTTAGGCTGCCCTCACCGATTTCACGCATATCAGTCGGCAACCCTAACGTGGTCGACATCATGATGATCAACCAGAGTGAGGTGTATATTCTGGGCAAGATGATCGGCACCACCAACATTATCCTGTGGATACGCAACGAGCAAACTAGAGTAATCGATGTGACGGTTCAAATGGATGCCGCTGCGCTGCAAGCTAAATTGCAGGAAATTATGCCGGAAGAGAAAGAGATCAAAGTTACGGCTGCAGGTGATTCACTGGTACTTTCCGGCACGGTGTCTGACACTACCAAGGTCGATCGCGCAGTTACTCTGGCTGACGCCTATCTCCGTACCTCTGTACTGGGTATGATGATGGGTCTCCAAAGCGACAGTCAGGCGGGTAGCGAGCAAGGCACTCAATCTGGTCAGGGAGGAATGCAGGGAATGCAGATTTTACGGCAAGGCATACAAACTGATGAAAATTCCGCTGGTGCTGGCGCTGGTTTGGGCAGCATCAAAATCATCAATTTGCTGCGTGTGCGCGATAACCAGCAAGTTATGCTGGAAGTCAAAGTAGCTGAAGTCAACCGGACCATCGCGGAAAAACTCGGCTTTGATTTTGCCCGGGCAGCCAGAAAAGCCGGCAGTGCCTGGACCCAGGTTATGGCCGGGGTGATTGGCGGCGGTGCTGCTAATCTGCTGACGGCGAAAAATTTGAATGCCAATATCAATTTAGGTTTGCCCAGGGTTACGAATGCCACTTTTGAGGAAGCGACCTCTTTCCTCATAGATGCCGAGAAAAGAGACAAGCTGGTCAAAATCCTGGCTGAGCCCAATATCGTCGCGATCAGTGGACAGGAGGCGAGCTTCCTCGTTGGCGGTGAAATCTTGATCCCTATTCCCAGCGCCAATCAGGTAAGATTATTGCCCAAAGAATTTGGTATAGGAGTCCGTTTCACACCCACGGTACTCGAAGAAGGCCGTATCCACCTAAAGGTAAGCCCGGAGGTATCGGAACTGGTGGAGATTACCAATGTGGCCTCTACCGGATTAGGTCAAGTTCTGGCAGTGCCCACTTTTACCACTCGGCGCGTTTCAACTACGGTTCAACTCGGCGATGGCCAATCGCTCGCTATCGGCGGATTACTCCAAGATAATTTCAAAGAACAAGTCAAGCGCTTCCCGGTACTTGGCGAAGTACCCATATTAGGCACACTATTCCGCAGCAGTGATTTTCAGGCAGATAAAACAGAATTAATGATCGTAGTGACACCACGCCTGGTAAAACCACTCGAGCCAGATTACCCCTTACCAACCGATGCATTCATTACGCCTGACCGCAGTGAGTTCCTGATTCATGGCAAAATGGAAAGCGCATCCGAACCAGCACAACCTGCCAGGATAGGTTTTCCGCAGATCGAGCATGGTGGCTTCCAAATGAAATAAGGAGAAGAACGACATGAAAACAATCGCATCCCCAAATATTTCAGACCCACTCTTAGTCCTATTGCTAGCCATTGTTGCCTTGGCAGCAGGGTGCGTGCCCATCTCCCCACGACTGGATGCACGATTTGGTGAGGCTGTCAGCATTGCCAAGGCTCAGCAAACCATCAACCCAGAAGCATCACTCAATACGGAACCCGTCAAGGGCATCAATGGTCAGGTTGGTGATGCCATTTTTGATCATTACCGCAATTCGTTCAGAAACCCACAACTAATGCAGCGAGGGGCACCCTCCTCTCTAACGTCCGGTGGAGGTAGCGGCAATTCAACACAGTAGTGGCAATGAGGCCCTGCAACATGCCACACAAGATACATTCGTTACCAAGAAAAAGCTTATGAATTGCCCCCCGCTTGAATTACTCACTCGCCGAAATGATCTTCCTCCGCAGAAAGAGAGGGGGGTTGTGGCTGTAATCGTCGCATTAACGCTGGTCGGACTGATTGGTTTTGTCGGCCTGGCGCTTGATCTGGGTAAGCTTTTTATCGTCAAAACCGAGTTACAAAACAGCGTAGACGCTTGCGCATTGGCTGCAGCGCGTGAGCTGACTGGCTTCAATCTCAATCAACTTGTACTGGCAGAGGCAGCTGGAAGATCTACCGGAGAACGTCACAATGTCTATTTTCAGGGTGAGAAAATTAACATCAGCAGCGTGACATTCAGCGAGCACCTGGCGCCCTTTGAGGATCTGTCTTCATCTGCCACTGGAAGCGATGCAGCTCGGATGCACTACGCACGTTGTGAAGCCACTCGCACTGGCATTGCCAACTGGTTCATCCAAGTATTGAATCTCATGCCGGGTGTTGCCATTGGCGATCAGACCGTTGCAGCAAATGCGGTGGCTACTCTTGCAGCAGGACAAACTGTCAGCTCTACTGATAGTGCCCCAATAGCAATTTGCAATACTGAGGTTCTGGATAGTCAGGGAAAAGAAATGACTTCGCAAATAGGTCAGTGGTTACAGCCTGTTTCAAAAGTCGCTGGTGGTATGACAGGGAATTACGGGTGGGCAGATATAGCCCCGGGAGTTGGTGGTAGTGGAGCATCCAAGCTTAGTAATCAATTGACCGCCCGCCAAGTTTTGTTCACTACTCCTGCTATTGGTTCACGACTAGGAGCGACAGGATTCTCTCCCTCGTTAGCTGATGCCTGGAATACCCGTTTTGGAATTTACTCTAACAGTTTTCCAGCAAGCGACGTAGCAAATAAGGTTGGAATACCTGATAAAAGTGGTTATGCTTATACCACTGTTTCCTATCCAGCAAAACAAAATGCATTTATTAATGATTTTATAAACAAGAGAAGCGCTAATGAGCCCTATCAAGGTCAGGTTAATAAACAAGGTACGCTTGATGGTAAACTTGATCCAATTACTGGTCTCTCTATAAAAGGAACGCCCCAAAACAATGCTTTCCTTCAGCAATATGGAAGTAATCGTAGAACAGTTACTGCTCCTATCATAGACTGCCAACAATATCAGAAAAATCAAGCCGCACCAATTGTAAATTGGGCCTGTATTTTCATGTTACACCCCATCGCTGATAATGCCTCTATTCCAAAGAGTGCACAATATGAGTTTATGTGGGTAGAATTCTTGGGACTATCAGGAAATGCAAATAATCCTTGCACCTCCCAATCCGGCATACCCGCAGGTCCATCTGGCACAGGTCCGAAGGTGCCTACTTTGGTGAGATAGTGATCATGCATCGACAGCGCTATAAGTTACCAAAAGCAGTGAGAGGTGCAGTGGCGGTGGAACTCGCGCTGCTATTGGTTCCGCTGCTGATACTCACATTTACAGCTGCTGAATATGGTCGTGCGCTGTATCAGTACAACACGCTTGTCAAGGCAGTACGCGATTCAGCGCGACATCTTTCACAATTCGATCCAACAGATACAAACGCTTATTCTAAAGAAGTAAGTAATGCCAAATGCCTCGTGGTCTACGGAAATCCCACGTGCATAGGACAAGTTCTGGCACCTGGATTGACTGCTAACATGGTGTCGATCAATCCCATCACTACCACAGCGACAGCGGGAACATCTACTATTACGCTGACGCTGGTAGAGGTCAAAATTACGGGCTACATCTTTAATTTTTTACTCGATCCGCTTGCACTTCTTGACAAGGGTCAGAATTCGCTAACATTTAATAATATTCGTGCAACGATGAGGCAATTATGAAAGCACCTCAACGAGTTGGTACAAAATGCACATTAGCTCACCGCTTTAATCAGCGCGGAGCTGGCGCTGTTGAATTCGCCTTGATTGCCTCTCTGCTGTTCACCCTGCTGTTTGGCATTATAGAAATGGGGCGGGTGTTGTTCTACTGGAACACTGCGACGGAAGCGACACGGCTGGGGGCGCGTCTGGCTGTCGTGTGTAATCAGAATGCCGTCGATACTATCAAGAGCAAAATGCAAGCAATGCTTGGCGTGCTGAAACCCGGCAATATCGCAATCGATTATTTACCTAGTGACTGTGATAATAAAGAAATTTTCTGCAGATCGGTCACAGTCAGCATCGCCGGATTAACAGTATCAACCCTGATTCCGCTCATCCCTCTCGACATCGAAATGCCACCATTTAGCACGACGTTACCGCGTGAAAGTATGGATAACACCAATCCGGATTGCAACCTAAATTAATTATGAATAATTCATTTTTAATTATGAATAATTCATTTTCCAGATCATGGTCAGACTAATTCGGCAAAATCCTATCGTTCGCGGTGAGCTTGTCGAACCGCGTGACTGCACCAATACTGCCATCCGACCGCTCAACGGCCTTCGACTGTTCGACAAGCTCACCGCTCAGGCGGAACGGGATAGTTTTGCAAACACAAATAAGGCAAGAAGAAGCTAATAAAATAGCTGGCGATTTGGAAATCAACAAAATAACTATACCAGTGAACCGAGGAGCTAACAATTGAAAATCGCAATCATTGCACATGATCAGCAATGTCTGGGTGATATTCAGAAATATCTTGCAGACTCTAATATATTGCATTCCTTAGTAGCGATAACAGGCGGCGTACAGCAAATTCCGGGGTTCATTGAGCAGGAGCATCCAGACTTACTAATACTGGAAGGCATACAGCTTGATCCAGCGGAACAGCAGCTATTGAGTCTGGTCACTTCCCGCTTTCCTGAGTTGGGTGTCATTATGGTGTGTCCGCTACAGACACACGAATTTCTGCTTGAGGCTATGCGTGTAGGTGTGCGTGAAGTCGTCACCACTCCTGTCAGTCAGGATATGCTGATCGATGTAATCGAGCGTTTCCGGCAAAGAATGACGCTTGCCAAAGCACCTTTGCAGGATGAGAAAGTACTGGCATTCATCCCCTGCAAAGGAGGAAGTGGCGCAACTTTCCTGGCCAGCAATATCGCCTATACCCTGGCATCATTGGAGAATAAGCGAGTCATATTATTTGATTTCGATTTGCAGTTTGGTGATGCCCATCTATTCATACACCATAATAGTTCACCTCTAACTTCCATTGCCGATGTGACGCAACAAATCCACCGGCTGGATGGCTCATTTCTATCTTCAAGTTCGATTCACGTGCTGCCTAATTTCGATGTGCTATCTGCGCCGGATGAACCTTATAAGGCAGCAGAAATAAAGCATGAGCATGTTAAATTGCTGATACAAGTAGCGAGAAAACACTACGATTTTGTTATTTTGGATGTCGGAGGTTCGTTTGATGCCATTTCAATCCAGTGCCTGGATCAGTCTGATTTGATCTTTCCCATATTCCAACAGCCACTACCATTCATCCGGAATACGAAGCATGTTATCAATACCCTCAACTCATTAGGGTATACCTCTAACAAAATCCGCTTGATCGTAAATCGCTTTGATAAAAAAGATGACATTTCACTTGCCGATATAACGAGGACTTTACAATTGGAAATATTCAAGGCAATTCCTAACGACTATAGCATTGTCGTTGAATCAGTCAACCAGGGTATACCCGTTGTTAAGCTGGCACGACGTAGTCCAGTAGCAAAATCATTGCAGGAAATCGCACAAGAGCTTGCTCGAAGGAATGTCCAAAGCGGGTTACTCAGAAAGTTATTTTCTTTTTAGAACAGATGCAACCTATCCCATGAAAAATCATTTATTAATTTTTAGGGAACATTCATCATGTCAATACTACGAGATCGCCTTCAAAGTATAGGCACAACCAATAATACAGCATTCAACCTGCCAGCTACTACAGCAGTGAGCAACCATGCAGCTTTACAGGATCATGCCGAATACCATGAATTAAAATCCCGCATCCATGAAGAACTGCTTGACCGGATGGATTTAATTGTCATGGAAAATATGCCGCAGGAACACTTGTTAGCAGAAATCAAGAATCTGGTAGAACGATTATTGATTGAAGAACGAACCCCGATCAATGACGTCGAGCGTCAGCGTATCATTCAGGATATTCAGAACGAAATACTCGGATTAGGCCCACTCGAGCCGTTGCTGGCAGATCCCACCATTTCCGATATTCTGGTCAATACACACCGTCAAATTTATGTGGAAAGACGGGGAAAACTGGAGCTCACCGATATTCATTTTGCCAATGAAAGTCACTTGAGAAAAATAATCGACCGCATTGTTTCTCGGGTTGGACGTCGGGTAGATGAGTCGAGTCCGATGGTCGATGCGCGGCTGCCAGATGGTTCGCGTGTCAACGCAATTATTCCCCCACTCGCTCTCGATGGTTCATTACTCTCTATCCGGCGTTTTGCCGTTATCCCGCTCAAAATAGATGATCTGATACGCCATAAATCGATGACACCTGAAATAGGTGAAATTATCAGCGGATTGGTTAAGGCAAAATGCAGTATCCTGATTTCTGGCGGTACAGGCAGTGGTAAAACGACATTGCTCAATATCATGTCCAGCTTTATCCCTCCCTCCGAACGAATCATCACAATCGAAGATGCAGCCGAATTACAATTACAACAACCGCATGTAGTTCGACTGGAAACACGCCCACCCAACGTAGAAGGCAAAGGTGAAATATCACAGCGTTCACTGGTGCGAAATAGTTTGCGAATGCGCCCTGACCGGATCATCATCGGTGAGGTACGAGGTGCGGAAGCATTCGATATGTTGCAGGCCATGAATACCGGTCATGAAGGTTCCATGGCTACAGTGCATGCCAACACGCCGCGCGACGCGTTGAGTCGAGTCGAGAATATGGCTGGAATGGCCGGACTCAGTCTGTCTCCTAAGGCCATCCGCCAGCAAATTTATTCGGCAATTGTTGCGGTTATTCAAGTCTCCCGCCTGCCAGATGGTAAACGTAAGGTTCTGAGTATTCAGGAAATTACCGGTATGGAAGGCGATGTTATCACCATGCAGGAAATCTTCGTGTTTGAACAAACGGATATAGCAGCAAATGGAACCGTACAGGGATATTTCCGTGCGACCGGCATCCGCCCCCAGTTTGCTGAGCGCTTAAGAGTATTTGGTATTTCCTTGCGAGACAATCTATTTGATCCTTCTCGACGATACGAATAGGGAGAAAAAAGTAATATTCATGGATTCGCTTCTTTATTATCTGTTTATAGCATTTGCTTTTCTTTCAGTCGTACTGCTACTGGAAGGAAGCTACTTGATTTGGCGCCACCATCAGGGACCAAAGGTGAAGCGTATCAGAAAACGCCTTCATGAAGTCTCCATGAATCGAATGGATACACCCAATACTCATCTGCTCAAGCAACGCTTATTGAGCAACTCCCCTCTGCTGCACAGACTGCTGCTGAGAATCCCACGTATCTATAGCCTGGATCGATTATTACTGCAATCCGGTATGCCACTGACGGTTATCCAGTTCATAAGCTACAGCGCCATGACCAGCGCGGGTGCCATGGCAGTTGCAACGATACCGGGCTTTCCATTCCCTGTCATTTTGCTGTGTGCGGTGGGAGGAGGTCTGATTCCCTATTTCTATGTACTTAGAGCAAAAAACAAGCGTTTAAAAATAATTGAGCAGCAATTGCCAGAAATTATTGATCTCATGTCACGCACGTTAAAAGCAGGTCATGCTTTTCCAGGCGCATTACAAATAGCTGGAACTGAAGGTCCTGAACCAACTGCGAGCGTATTCCGCCATGTATTCGACGAAATCAACTTTGGTGTTCCAGTGCAAAATGCACTCATAAGTCTCACAGCACATATTCCAATCACCGATTTACGATACTTCGTCATTGCAGTACTGATCCAGCGCGAAAGCGGCGGTAATCTGCCAGAATTGCTGGAGAAAATCAGTGGATTAATTCGGGCGAGACTCATGCTGCATGATAAAGTTCGCGTACTATCGGCAGAGGGGCGGCTATCCGCCTGGATCCTTTCATCTCTTCCTTTTGCAATGGCATTATTACTTAGTATCATTAACCCAGATTTCATAAGCGTATTGTGGAAAGATCCTATGGGATTGGTGATTATTGCTATTACTCTTGGAATGATGATTGTTGGTATTTTCGTGATGTCACGCATCATCAAGATCCAGGTATAAATTGCGCTAGTAGAGAAATAAAACTGGATAAAAAATATACCATGAATCTATTTCTATCGGCATTAAACCTAGATTCCTCAGCTGATCGCTTATGCTGTTATTAACATTATGAATATTCTAACATTTTCTATAAATTTCATTCGCACCTTTCAGGTGTTTACGCTCCGGTGCGGATTGCACGATTTCGCAAGCACATGGCTGCGTTGCAACTTCTTGGAATGGAACGACCATTCCGCGTCGTTGCGCCTTGCCCTGCACTTGCAAAATCGTACACTCCACCTCGTCCAGCTGAGGAATCTAGGTTAAAGGCGATCAAATTATGATTTCTGCACAAACCATTTTTTTGATCGTGATTTTTATAGCAGTTGCTGGCATTGCTTATGGCGTGATGGCTGCATTTGCACATCGTTCTACCCAAACCCGGCTGAAGCAAATTGCGGCGAAGGGTAACGTACCGAATAAACGTAAAAATGAAGCGTGGAAAGAAGCGATTCTAAAGTTATTGAAGCCATTAGCTAAATTCTCAATACCCGATGAGGATTGGGAAAAATCTGCTTTCCGCGCCCGTTTTATGCATGCCGGCTATCGATCAAACTCAGCACCTACCATTTATTTGGCCATCAAAACACTACTGAGTTTGGCATTGCCAGGACTCTTTTTGCTTTCAGGGGGGATTATTTGGCTGGATTTAGATGCAAATGATGCCGTGCTGGTGCTGTTAATTTTGTTGGCAGTTGGCTATTACTTACCGAATGTCGTACTGGATCGCATCATCAAATTGCGTCAGCGTGAGTTGTTCGAGAGTTTTCCCGATGCGATTGATTTGATGACGATATGTGTCGAAGCAGGACTTGGCCTGGATGCAGCGCTCGCCAAAGTAGGAGAAGAAATCAAGCTCAGCAGCAAGGTATTGGCCGAGGAAATTCATCTGGTTGGGTTGGAATTACGTGCCGGCTTACCCAGGGAAAAAGCGCTACGCCATCTTGCCTTGCGAACCGGGATCGAGGAGATCGAAGCATTAGTCGTTATGCTCATTCAGGCAGACCGTTTCGGAACGAGCACGGCAGATTCCTTACGCATATATTCCGATATGCTGCGCACTAAACGCCGCTTGCGTGCTGAAGAAGAGGCTGCGAAAGTCGCAGTAAAACTGCTGTTTCCTCTCATTTTTTTCATCTTTCCCGCATTATTAGTCGTGTTATTAGGGCCCGCTTTTATCAGTATCTCTCGCACTTTACTCCCTGCGCTTGCAGGCCAATAAAGGGGACTATGTTATGTTTAATTTAAAACAACTACTGGGGATACTGACCTGCCTGTTCCTGTTAGCAGGGTGCGCCAGCCAGCAAAACAAAAATCAATTGGAATCAACTGGTTCAACTGGTAATGGCGGAAAAGTCAGTCAGCAGATCACCCATGATCTTGAAGCAATGTATCAATCAGGACGCACATATCAGGAGGAAGCCAGTTTTCCAGAAGCTATCACTACCTATGAAAACATTCTGGCTATCGATCCAGATTATGCTGAAGCATACAATGGCCTCGGTGTCATTTATGCCATCCAGGAAAAATTTGAACCCGCCCTACTGCATCTGCAAAAAGCCATTACCTTAGAGCCACTGGCATCTCATTTACATAATAATCTGGGTTATACCTATTTATTGATGGGGCGGGAAGCTGAAGCCATCAGATCGTTTAAACAAGCATTGCGACTGGATCCTGGAAACCAAAAGGCACGCGCCAATCTCACTGCCATCCACTACAAGAACAGGACAGATACTACAAGTACCACAAGAGAATAAACCATGGGCATTAATAAACTAAGATTCGCATGGGCATTGTGCTGTCTGGCTGTTTTGACCAGCTGCTCATCCTTCTATTCAAGTAAAGATTATTCAGCGCTGCACATCAAGCCGATGATGAATGTTCAGCATGCAAATGCGAGTGATCAAAATCTGTATCACCTGGGACGGTACTACCATAGGAAAACCAGTTATGCAAAAGCAATTGAATTTTATCAGAAAGCGCTTGCAGTCAATCCTGATTATGTGGAGGCGCACAATGGCTTAGGCGTTATCTATTCGACCCAAGGGCAACATCAGTTAGCGTTAGAGCATTTCCAAAAAGCAATTAGAATTACACCTACAGCAACCTACCTGTATAACAACCTTGGCTATGCCTATCTAATACAAGGTCAAAATAGCGAAGCAGCGGCGGCATTCCAAGAAGCCCTCCACTTTGATTCCCACAATTATAAAGCGCGCCAGAATCTGGCAATGGCTCACAAACGCATGGGATTGAGCGAAAAAATGGCGGCTCCTTTAACCATCACGCAAGAACCTGCGGTCATTAACGCCAACATCTCACAGACATTAACAGCACAGCAAAGTCCCAGTCAGCAGAACTCTAATCAACAGCAACTCGTGCAGGTTGCACCTAACATTTATGAATTCAGAATAAATCATGAAAACCACCAGATTGCACCTATTGCAACACCAATTTCAGCACCAGTTACCGTGTCACTTACTATATCACCTACTCACCTGCCCCCTATCGCCTCTGATCACACAAAAGAATCCACTCCTAAAAATTCGGTAACATCAATGCAACATAAACGTATCGAAATCTCAAATGGCAATGGCGTAACCGGTATGGCCAGAAATATTGCAACCTTTCTGAAACAATTTGGATTTGATGATGCGCGCCTTACCAATCATCAAACATTCCAGCACGCACAAACTGAAATATATTACCGCACAAACGCGCATACGTTTGCTGAGCAGATCAGTCAAATCATGCCAGGTCAAGTCAAAATGATTGAAAACAATGGCCTAGATGAGGATACCCATATAAAAATATTGCTAGGAAAAGATATTGCAAATGAAGTTGCTTATTTCACCAAGCAAGGACGTATTCGGCTTACTCAGAATATGATGGCAATTGCACCATAGTATTTTTCAGAGAGTTAGCTCCTTTGCTATGTTGGAGCATTTAATCCCATTTCTAAATCAAACCTAACTTTGAAGAAACTGACATCGGCCTTCGACTGTTCGACAAGCTCACAGCTCAGGCCGAACGGCGCTTTTGTAAATGTTTTGCTGGAACGATCTACTAGTCAGTATAAATTTCTGATCACTAGCTTAGGCCATACCAGATGGAGTGGCGTGATCTGTGGTAGAACTATAGCCACCGCTTTTTCTTAAAGTAGACGAGCATGACCGCTCCTACTCCAATCATGATCATCCAGACCAGCAGATAACCATATTCCCAATCAAGCTCTGGCATATATTTAAAATTCATGCCATACACGCCGGCAAGAAAGGTTAATGGCATAAAGATGGTAGCAATAATCGTCAGCACTTTCATGATCTCGTTCGTCCGGTAGCTGACATTCGAGATATACAGATCGAGCATGGTAGTGAGCATATCCCGGTAAATCTCGACACTGTCAATGGCTTGCACGACATGATCATATACATCAAGCAAATAGGGAGTCGTCACTTCATGAATCAACGGTGATTCCCGTCGTGAGAGGGATGAAATTACTTCGCGCAACGGCCACACGGCTTTATGTAAAAACAGGAGCTCCCGCTTCAACTGATAAAGCTGCTCTATAACATTTTTACCAGGCCGGATCATTAACTCCTCTTCCAAAAGATCAATCCTATCGCCAAGTTTTTCAAGAATGATGAAATAGTTATCTACCAATGTGTCCAGCAGCGCGTAAGCAAGATAGTCGGTATCCATCTTCCTCATTTTCCCTTTTCCATTGGGTAGATGGTCACGAATTAAATGGAAAACATCTTTTCTGCTATCCTCCTGAAAAGACAGCAGGAATTTCTGTCCTAGAATAATGCTGATCTGCTCTGGAATGATTCTGTTTTCCTTCTCGTCATAGGAAAGCATCTTGAGAACGATAAAGAGGTAATCACCAAAATCCTCACATTTTGGCCGCTGTACGATGTTCATCAAATCTTCGGTAACAAGCCGGTGGATACCAAAACCTTCACCCAGCTTCTCAAGCATAACGGGATCATGCACACCATCGATATTGATCCATGTGACGGTAGACTTACGTTTATAGGGTAAGCACTCATCTATTCGCTTGAGTGTATGCTCCTCAAAGCTCTGCGCGTCATAGTCGATGAGCGTGATATTGATACTGTTTTTCTCCCTTTCCCCTGTGTACAGCAAGGTCTCAGCGGGTAAACCAATCTTTTTTGTTCTGCGTCTAGTTGCCCTGGATTTATACATGAGGATATTCTTCGGAAGAATCAATCACAATTTGATGATTGTTTGATGATTACATCTTATAAGGAACTGCATTGATCCTGATGGCGAATAAGTCTGTACTATCCGTCAATGCTCATCTCACTGCATGGTGAATAAACAATACTATCACCCTGCAGGCAAGTAAAAATTGTTAAGAATATGCAAAACGGAGCGGATGACTGCTTACTTATCCGCTCACTTCTAATAAAATTAATCTAATCCCAAAGAATCGAGCGTTATCCCAATCTCTTCGTAATTCTCTTTGAGGAATTCAATTTCGTCAATTATCTTCACAACCTGGCTAACCGGAATGATGTCATCGTCTACATCATTAACATCAATATCATCAAAAGAAAGTTCCTTGTCCATTGCAACAAACCTCCTTACAACAAATAAAGATGGAAAATCAGCTTTACTCTTTACTTAGATTTATAACATAAAGAACAAAGATTATGAGCGAATTACACTCACAATTTGAAGATTTATATGAAAAAAGTCAATACTTAATTGCTATAGGACCATTCAACCTAAAAACCGTAGTTGGACGGGGTGGAGCGTGTGGTGATCCAGGTGCGAGGCAAGGCGCGATGAGGCCGCAGGGCCGCCCCCTGCAACGAAGAGCAACGCCGCATTCGCGCCTGGAGCGGCATACGATACACCTCGTAGCGGCTTCACCATTCTGGTGAATGAAAAAATTTCGGAAATGCTTCTATATGTCATGTGCTTAGCTCTCCAATTAAGCGGTCAACTACAGTTTTTAGGTTCAAGCACTGCTACCGCAAAGCGGCAAGATTCTAAAAAATCTGATTTATTTGATCGTATTATTTTAACCTGGGTTCCTCAGTTGGGCGGAATAAAGTGGGTGGTTTTGCGAGTGCAGGGCATGGTGCAACGACGTGGAATAATCGCTCCATTCCAAGGAGTTGCAATGCAGCCATGTGCTTGTAAAATCGCGCAATCTGTCCTGTAGCGGAAACACCAGAAGGTGAGAATAAAATTTATAGGAAAGATTATTATATTCATAATGTTAACACCAGAACCAGCAATCAACTGAGGAGTCCAGACTTAATATTTGTTATATATATTCATTAAAAATTACGTATGAAAAATTCTTTTATAAAATCGTCCTGCTCACCAGGATTTTTTATCTTTTTATGAAAATCAGGACTTTTTCAATCTATTACAAAATCTAATTAATATTCATGGCTCATAAAGAAGATCATCGCTCTCACCGTACTGGGTGGTTACGCGCTGCTGTACTAGGCGCTAATGATGGAATTGTTTCTACAGCTAGTCTTATTATCGGAGTAGCAGCTGCCCACATAGGCCGGGAGGATATTCTTCTGGCAGGGATAGCAGGTCTTGTTGCCGGAGCTATGTCCATGGCGGCTGGAGAATATGTCTCTGTCAGCTCACAGGCAGATACAGAAAATGCCGATATTGCACTTGAACAACGCCATCTCAAGGAAGATCTTGATTTTGAATTCGAGGAATTAGCAGAGATCTATATCAAAAGAGGGATTCAACCGGAGCTAGCAAAGCAAGTAGCTAAGCAATTAATGACTCATGATGCATTGGGAGCTCATCTCAGAGATGAATTGGGCATTTATGAGCGTATTAGCGCAAAACCCATTCAAGCAGCTTTTACCTCAGCGGCGATGTTTACCGTTGGTGCTGCAATGCCTCTTATAGCAACTTTTGCTGCACCCACAGCTCAAATTATTCCTATTGTTGCCAGCTTTTCTCTTTTTTCTCTGGCTATTTTAGGTGCGCTGGCCGCTTATTTGGGGGGTGCAAATATTTTGAAAGGCACAATCAGGATAACTTTCTGGGGAACACTTGCCATGGGGCTTACTGCTGCAGTAGGTAGACTATTCGGTATCGTTGTCTGACATCTGACAGTCAATCGAGTGCAGCGGCATTGAAAGCACCACATGAAGCAAGATCAGATTCACTGACTGCTGGCAATTTGGCAGCGAGATTACGCAACGCCGTTCGTAGCCCCTCTTCCAGAACAGGATGATAAAATGGCATACGTAATAGATCCCAAACCGTTAGTGATTGATCAATTGCTAACGCCAGTAGATGAGCCATATGTTCGCCTGCTGGTGCACAAATCTCTGCACCCAGTAGCTGCCCGCTCCCCAATTTTGCATAAATACGTAACATTCCTTTATTACGTTGTGCAGCACGGGCGCGTCCTTGATGATCAAAATACACTTCACCTATCGTGATATCATTAATATTAAGCGATCGAAAATGGCTTCCAATAACTGCAATACCTGGATCTGAAAAAACGATGCCAAGTGGAGTGCGGCGTTTAAAACAAGTCATTTCTTCGCGTATTGCGTTTAGTCCTGCGATGTGCCCTTCATCTGCAGCTTCATGCAGCAATGGCAAATAATTATTAGCATCGCCAGCTAGAAAAACCGGAAGATCAGCTATCTGCATGGTAGTGGGATCAAAAGGAGGTAATCCTTTGTCATTGAGCGGAACGCCAAGCGTTTCGAGCCCAAGATCATCAATATTGGGACGGCGTCCGAGTGCTGCCAGCACACCATCTACCGCGATGTCTGCTACGCCTGCTCGAATGCGCACGTGATTTTCCTCAGGGTCAAGTATCAATTCAGCTCTTTCTCCCAAATAGAGTGGAAATTCCTGTGAAAATAAATCCAGCGCCACCTGATTAACTTGTGGATCACTTAATCCGCCAATCAGCTTATTGCTGCCGAATGCGGTTACGTTTATCCCTAAGCGAGCCAGTGCTTGCGCCATCTCCACACCAATAGGCCCCATTCCAATTACCGCTAACCTTGCTGGCAATCTTTCCTGCTCAAATAATGTATCTGTGGTAAGTAAACGATTTCCCAGCACATGCCACTCTGCAGGGACAATTGGGCGTGAGCCGGTAGCAATAATAATATTTTTTGCACGTAACTTTTTATCATTGATCAGTACCTGATTTGGGCCAAGCAAGCGCACACGGCCCGAAATCGCTCTTGGTCCAAGTACTTCGGTTGCTTTTAAGGTACTGTTTACAAAATCATCGCGGAGCTCACGCACACGCTGCATGGTACGAGTCATATCTAACATCAACTGGTCTGCACCCTGAATACCAAAAGCATCAAATGTAGTACGTCGATGAAAGGCATTGGCCGCTTCAATCAATACCTTAGATGGCATGCATCCAACGCGAGCGCATGTCGTTCCCCATGAACCATCATTAATGATTACAAAATGTTCGGTGCGCTTCCTTACTTCGCGTAGCGCCGACAACCCGGCACTCCCTGCACCAATGATAATGACATCTAGAATTTCATTTATGTAATTAGAATTCGCCACATTGAGCCTATTTAGCTAAGAGTAGTTATTCAATTGTGTCATTTTAATTGAGTCTTTCTCCTTCTGTTTGATAACGCATTTTCCTCTTGCTATTCTAACTGTCAAAATGGATCGGGGATAATTCTATAAAATAAAAATACAATCTTATCCCCGATATTTCGCCAGAATGCGGAGGTGGAAAGATATTGCAAATCTTCTGTCAGCACCCATAAAGGCCAGCGATACAATTGGATTTGCGTAAATCTGTCCGGAAAACACTTGTTCATCAGCTTCTGCATGATGGTACAGGCCGGCCTGGTGAAATATCCGGGTTAAGGTCGATTAACGGTTGACTTTAGTATTTGTAAAACTATAGTGACTTCATGGACAAAGGAATTTAAAATTGCTTGATGATTAAATTGGTTAATTTCACTTCCAAATCAAACATGACGCGAAGGCGAGCCGCAGACAGTATAAATAATACAGCAAGAACAAGCCGACAAAGTAAGGCTTAATTTAGAGATGGAATAATTTGTAATAGTGGTATAAAGATATCTATTCAAAAAATGTCAGACTACATCATCAATTAGCTGACACAATCGTTACAAATAATCAACTCCCAGAAAAATATATATTACTGTCAATCATTTGCAGGCTCTTTTAAGAAATCTTCCTGAAAATGAGTATGGATACTGAAACAATCATCGTCACTATCATGGGACGAGAATTCCGCATTAATTGTTCTGAAGAAGAACGCGAGGGATTATTGCTTGCGGTTTCTTATTTGGATAAAAAAATGCAGCAAATAAAAAATGAACGAAAAATAGTGGGAACCGAACAGATTGCAATTGTAGCAGCGCTTCATATTACTCATGAGCTGCTTACCATGCGTCCAATCAAAAGTTTTGACACGAATGAATTTAAGCGTAGAATTAAATCAATAGAAAGTAAGTTAGATGAATTGTTGCCAGGAAAAGAAAACCAATAAAAAAATAAATTAAGACTTTTTTCATTAAAGCTCATCAGAGCAGTACAGATTTTCCCTGCGGTGTTTGTTAAGGCTAATACTCTTTGAACCAATTCATCATAGCAGGTTGTAAACTAAAGTGATGCTGTTGTGCGCTACTCAAAGAAGAAGCGCCTGATGCATCCGGTAAGCAACCACCTTGAACCTCAAGGTTCAAGATGACAGCCTGACGGCATTTGCGGGGAAGCCATTTTCTCAGCTATGCTTCTAAACCATTTCCAATTTAAATGGGAATGGTCGTCGACCAGACAGGAAACTCATTTCGTTGTAGTTCCTTTACCAGTCCCACCCGGTTATGTGCACCGACACCATCTCCTTACGGGTAATGTTTCGGGCTATCGATACCCCTCATTTGAGAGTTGCAATTTTTTCCGCTTTACTTGAAACTTCCATGTGATTCCATTACTAAATCAAATCTGACTTTGTCGGTTTCACCGGGTTGTATATTTTATACTGCCTGGGGTTCACTCTTGCGTCATATTTGATTTGGAAATGGAATGATTTCTCGTTCTGATAAATCGAAAACTATCCTTAATTTTGACACAGCGATGCCATGCGGTTTCACTGCTCTGATAGGGGAAGTTCTTTCTATTCATTGTTGAGTCAATTTCGTTGAATGACATATCATGAAAAAACCGCTTAGCCGCATTCTCCTCATCAATGATGAAAAATTGATCCTCAAAGCATTCATCAAGGGACTGAATGACGCGGCCAGGTCAATGGAAAATTCGTTGGGTATCACTTTTACTGGCGTCACAACTGCGCGCGAAGCACTGCAGGCTATTGAGCAAGATGGAGATATTCAGGCATTAGTAGTCGACGATAAGCTATATACCCTGCAAGGTGAGCGGAAAGGTGCACGTAATCTGCAGATGACTGCATTGGAACTCGTCCAGAAAATTTCTCGTTTCCGCCCTGAGCTGAATATTTATATACTGATTGCGCAAGAACAGCAGGATGAAGTAGTCGATGCACTCTTTTCTGAAACGGTGGATGGTTATTTCTATCGAGAGGAACGTGATTATCGCGGTATGTATCGCATCCTCAATGCCCAGCTGCAAGAGAAGGCGCGAACCCCTTTCTATGATCAGCTCAAGAGTTATGTCTTGATGGCGAAGGATGCTTGGCATACGCCGGGGCATTCTTCTGGTGATTCACTGCGCGATAGCCCTTGGATAAGCGATTTTTATGAATTTATCGGTGAGCATATTTTTCGTGCTGATCTGTCGGTATCCGTACCCATGCTTGACTCGTTGATGGAGCCCACCGGAGTCATCGCGGAAGCACAAAAAATTGCAGCTAAAGCATTTGGCGCACGCCGTACCTTTTTCGCTACTAACGGGACTTCTACCGCCAACAAGGTCATTTTTCAAACCTTACTAGCTCCGGGTGAAAAATTAATTTTGGATCGGAACTGTCACAAATCGGTACATCATGGCGTAGTGCTATCAGGTGCTCATCCGGTTTATCTTGACTCATCGGTCAATAAGAAATTCGGTATTTATGGACCAGTGCCCAAACAGACCTTATTCAATGCAATCGAACAACACGCTGATGCAGAGGCATTGATATTGACCAGTTGCACCTATGATGGTCTCCGCTATGATCTCCCCCCAATCATTGAAGCTGCGCATGCAAAGGGAATCAAAGTCATTATTGATGAAGCCTGGTATGGCTTTGCCCGCTTTCACCCCGCTTTTCGTCCAACTGCTCTGGAAGCAGGCGCTGACTATGCCACCCAAAGCACGCACAAAGTGCTGTCTGCTTTTTCCCAGTCCAGCATGATTCATGTCAATGATCCTGATTTCAACGAGCATCTTTTTCGTGAAAATTTCAACATGCATACCTCCACCAGCCCGCAATACAGCATGATTGCGAGCCTCGATGTAGCACGCAAGCAGGTCATATTGGAAGGATACAAACTACTCTCCCGTACACTGGAGCTTGCCAGGGAGCTCCATTCTCACATCAATTCCACGGGTGTATTTCAAGTGCTGGAACTGTCCGAACTTCTGCCCGATGAAGTCAAATATGACAATATTCAGCTCGATCCCACCAAGATAACGGTGGATATTTCGCGCTGCGGTTTTACTGTGGAAGAGCTGATCCTCGAATTGTTCGAGCACTACAATATTCAAGTGGAGAAATCCACTTTCAATACGCTTACCCTGCTGCTCACTATCGGTACTACTCGCAGCAAAGTATCGCGTCTTTATGATGCCCTGATGCGTATTGCACGCGAAGGACGGGCCCCTCGACGGCTTTATCAGACACCAGAAATCCCGCATTTTACCGAGTTGAGATATCTGCCGCGTGACGCATTCTACTGCGGTGGCGAATTAGCACCTCTATTAGACGAAGAAGACAAAGTTAATAAAAATTTGGAGGGAAGAATATCTGCCGATCAGATCACTCCTTACCCGCCTGGCATCCCGGTATTGGTACCTGGGCAAACCATTACCAACAGCATCATACATTATCTGGTCAGTATGCTTCGCTCACAAAAACGCGTGGAAGTACATGGCATTGTCTTTGACGGTTATTTGCCTTGCCTTAGACTGCTTACTGCTGCTGAGGAGGGAAGTTTGAGAAAACTGTCCTAATTCCATTTCTAAATCAAACCTGACACAAGAGCGAATTGCAGACGTATAAATAATACGACAAGAATAAGCTGATAAAGTCATGTTTGATTTGGAAATGGAATAAGAAAGACTACAGTAGCGGTGGAATGGTTTTATTTGAAGGCATAGCGTCTGTATCATGGATAGTAACGCTGCTTGCCTTATTTCTCACCAAACGCTTTGCTGGAAACCAAACCTTGAAAATACTTCCTTTTCCTATTTCACTGATAATCTCCATGCGGGCCTGATGGCGACTTAGCACATGCTTGACGATAGCGAGTCCTAACCCTGTTCCACCGGTTTCACGGGAACGACTGCGATCAACCCGATAAAACCGCTCTGTCAGGCGAGGAATATGTTCAGGTCCGATACCGATGCCACTATCTTGCACATAAAATAAGCCTTGGTCCTGCTCTTCTGCCCAGTTCAATGAAATATTACCGCCATCGGGCGTGTAACGAACTGCATTACTGATCAAATTACTCAAGGCACTCCGCAACTCGTCTACACTTCCTAGCAAGTGGGCATCACTTATCAGATTCAAGCTAATATGATGGCGTCCCGTACTGAGCGATTGCGCTTCTTGATACAAGCTTTGCAGCAATTCTGCAATATTGATCTCCTCCTCATGCAAGGTATTCTGTGCATTCTCGAGTTTCGATAAGGTCAGTAAATCCTCTACCAAACGCTGCATGCGTTTTGCCTGATCATACATTAAAGTTAACGCACGCTTTTCCATCTCGCTATCTTTAATCTCTTCATCCAGCAATGTTTCTAGAAACCCCCCAATGATCGTCAAGGGCGTGCGCAACTCATGTGAAACATTAGCGATGAAATCACGGCGCATGATTTCTATTTTCTCAAAGCGTGTAATATCTCGACTGATCAGCAGCTTTTCCTCATCTCCATAAGGTACTAACTGAAGTAGAAGCACCAGTTCCTCATATCGTGATTGCTTGATAATCAGTGGTTTGCTGTAATCCCCGGAGGTCAAATACGCTACAAACTGCATCTGCCGTACCAGATGAGTCACATGCTGTCCAATATCAAGCTTCAGATCCAACCCCAAGTGTTGCTCAGCAGAGGGATTACACCATTCGATTCGATCTGCTTCATCCAGAATAACAATACCTTCAGGCATTGCTGAAGTAGCGCGCTGCAAACGCTCCAGCGCTTTACTCAGACTTTGTCGACTTCGGTAATAACGCCGGACAAAGCGCGCTAGGCGAATGAACACATCCCCCCACGCACCAAAGCTTTTGGGTACATTAGGTATTGTGGATGGATCAAAAGCAGTATGATTAAAACGTTGGAACCATTGATCAAGCAAAGCCAGACAATAGATATGGTGTATCGTTAACCCTAACAATACCACACTGAATAAAGCTAATGCCGTTACAGCATCTACCACAAACCATATTACAGCTGTAACAACTGTCAGCAAAATAATAGCAGCAAAACGTTGCCAGAGATCAAACACGTTAATATCCCGGAGGTAAGAAATTCTTCTGGATATTCCAGAAATTAATATTTTCCAAGTCAGCTAACTTTGGAAAGATTAGCTCGCTGCGTACTATGCGCGAAAAAGCAGATGGGTACAGAAAAAACAGGGATTATTAAAAGGATATTTAAGGATAATTTTTTAAATCATTGCAGTGCAACTTCTATTCAGCACCTACTTCACAGCGAGTAGAAAAACGGTAACCTGCTCCTCTTACAGTTTGCACTAATTCATTCTTACCTGCTTCTTCGAGCGCTCTACGCAGTCTTCGTATATGAACATCCACTGTACGATCTTCCACAAAAACATGATCTCCCCATACACGATCAAGTAATTGCTCTCGTGTATGCACACGTTCGGTATGCGTCATCAGAAAGTGCAATAGGCGAAATTCAGTCGGTCCCAGGGCGATTTCTGCTGGCTTTGCGCCATCTTCCAGATCGTTAACCGTTACTCGATGCGAAGCCGGATCTAATCTTAATCCACCTACTTCAACTACTTCATCTGACACTTCTGGTAAACGTCGGCGTAGCACTGCCTTGATGCGCGCAACAAGTTCACGCGGTGAAAAAGGCTTGACAATATAATCATCTGCACCAATTTCCAATCCGGTTATCTTGTCACTTTCCTCCACCCGGGCCGTTAACATGATAATAGGAATCATCTTGGTGCGTGCCCCCCGCCGCAGCATGCGAGCAAACTCGATGCCACTCATATTAGGTAGCATCCAGTCCAGAAGCACCAAATCCGGCAACACATCGTTAACCATATCCTTTGCCTCTTCTGCGCTTCTTGCGCATAAAACAACATATCCCGCAGTGCGTAAATTGTATGAAATCAGTTCCTGGATGGCGGGCTCATCTTCCACGATCAATATTGTTGCAGCCATTAATTAGTGACTCCATTCAAAAAATGCTTTATAAAAATATCTGAGATAATATAGCGATAGTATTGCATTTTTATGACAAGCATCATAACTGTTATATTTCATCAATCTTAATTTTTTAAAAAACGTCTATGGCAGGACTTAGTAAACATACCCCAATTCCCACTGAAATAAAACTCCATCAGAAATCTAAGATACTGGAAATTTCCTTCAACGATGGCAAGACTTTTCGGTTACCCTGCGAGTTTCTTCGCGTCTATTCTCCGTCAGCGGAAGTACGAGGTCACGAACCTGGACAAGAGGTACTGCAAACAGGCAAAGAAAATGTGTCCATTACGCATATCGAGCCAGTGGGCAATTACGCTATCCAGTTAAATTTCTCTGATGGCCACAATACGGGACTTTACTCGTGGGATTTACTTTATAATTATGGACTGAATCAAGATGCAATGTGGCAACATTACTTGCAACGGCTAAATGAAGCTGGTCTCAGCCGTGAAAATAATATGACGAACACATCAAACTCATAATCATGCATTGCGCTCATTTTTTCAATACTCATATAATGATTTGAAATGACAAAAACCACTCATTTTGGTTTCAAAACCGTTTCAGAAACAGAGAAAGCACATAAAGTCGCAGATGTTTTTGACTCGGTAGCTGCACGCTACAATTTGATGAATGATCTGATGTCACTCGGCTTGCATCGACTGTGGAAGCGATTTGCTGTCGACGCCAGTGGCGCAAAAGCGGGAGATCGGATTCTTGATATTGCGGGTGGAACAGCAGATTTGACCGCGTTATTCGTCGAGCAAGTTGGTGAAAGAGGTCAGGTTTGGTTAACTGATATCAATAATTCCATGCTGACAATCGGCCGTGATCGCATGCTGAATGAAGGAATAACAGTCCCGGTAACCCAGTGTGATGCTGAGAAACTACCGTTCCCTGACAATTTTTTTGATCATGTCAGTGTCGCATTTGGCCTCAGAAACATGACCCATAAAGACATTGCGCTCAAGGAAATGCTGCGTGTGCTTTGCCCTGGTGGATCACTTATCGTGCTGGAATTCTCAAAAATATGGAAACCATTCCAACCTTTTTATGATGCTTATTCTTTCAAGGTACTCCCTCTCATGGGTAAATTAGTTACCAATGATGAAGGAAGTTATCGCTATCTTGCTGAATCGATTCGTATGCATCCATCGCAGGAAGAGTTGAAGCAACTCATGCAACAAGTTGGATTTGAACGGGTGGAATACTTTAATTTAGCTGTTGGTGTGGTGGCCTTGCATCGGGGCTACAAATTTTAGGCTATTTCTAAAGCCATTGTGCGAATGAATTGCTGCGTGTGACTCCTTGCGCTTCATCTCGTAAGATGGCTTTTTAGAGTCGGGCTCGCCATTTTAATCAATCAGCATGTAGGAGCTAGGCATTACAGCTACGCGATATGTTTATTTTCTTCTGTAAGTGAGCCCCCAATTCGACCATCAATATCTACCCATAAATGGGGTAAACCGAGATCTGCAAGCCAGTCTTTGCCCTGCTGATCTTTAAGCATCCCTATCGTTGAAGCGCTGCCTGCAATGACGCAGAAATCACCTACTACACTCACTGCAGCCATCCAGCTGACGGGCCAGCCTGTTTTTGGATTGAGCACATGACCATAACGGGTGCCATTTATGGTAATACAGCGCTCATAATCCCCACTGCTAGCCAGCGCACCTGAATAGAGTTCCAGCGTCTGTAATAAGGTATCGGGATGTCGCGGGTGGCGTATCCCGATTCGCCAGGGACTACCGTCCGGATGTGGACCAATAATCTTGATATCTCCGCCCAAATTGACCATGCCATGTTGAATATCTCTATCCCAACATATCGTAGCAGCACGATCTACAGCGTATTCTTTAACGACACCACCCAAGTCAATCTCCATGCCAGCAAGCGGGAATTCAAGCACAGGCGATGACCACCGCAATTTATGCCAGCCAATTTTATCCAGCAAAGTTTGAATAACAGTTTCATCCGGTAATTGATTTGATTTAAAATCCCAGGCACGGCGTAGAATACCCGACGTAATGTCAAACAACTCATCGCTTTCCCGATAGCAGGTTTCTGCATAATCCAACAATCCGGCTGTTTCGTTATCGACAGTAATACTTCCCCCTTTCGCTGCAATCTGATTAATTTCAGACAAAAAGCTACTTTCGCGATAACGGGAATAAACCGACTCTAATCGCTGAATGTCAGCAATTGCTGCATCCGTAGCACGCCTTGCTTTAGTCTCGGTTACAGCATAAACCTGTATTTCACAGGGCGCGCCCATTGCTTTAAAGGGAAAACGGTACAGTTTCATTAAAGAGAGAATACTCAGGCAATCATTTAAACGATTCTAGAATCTTTATTTTCATTTAAATACTCAACAATATGAGGTTATACATATTTAAATTTTTTTTCAAAAAAATTTAAATGATTACATAATTAATTAATAAACTTGTCATCTTTAAACGACAGTTTTTTGAGAATCTTAATCATTAAAAAATTCATGCAGCAAATTGCCTATTAACGCACTACTGTTCGGTTAACTATCAACCTCTGAAAGATAAAGCCTGAATGGGCTTGGAATGACGTAAAATTGGTGTGCAATTGGCATGCTCTAAGCAGCAATTTTTCAACCCAAGAACTTGAGTTTAAAACATATTAACACTGTATTTCACCAACTGCTCAAGCACATTCCCCGTTACCATTTTGATCGGGCCGTAGCATATGAACGAGATCGCAGGATAAGGACGCTTAACTGCTGGACTCAACTTGTAGCAATGATTTACGCGTAACTGGCGCAACGAGTTTCGCTTCGCGATCTGCAAATGGCCTTCAACAGCATGCATCTTACCTTCCAATGAGATGGGACGGTTGATTGACTCCACCAGACTGAATTTGAATAAATATGACCTCATTCAGGCTCATTTTATATTGAGCTAGGCTCTGACTTTTGTCTTTAAGCTAACTGCTATAATATGGGAAATGTTTGGCTTATTTCATTACAAGGAAACCTTATAGTTTGACTGCCGGTTCAGCCTTATAGACACTGCTCGTTGAACTTATAACCCTACGTAAGAGGCTGATTCTATCTTATCTTTTAGGCGTTCTGATTTTAGTCATTATACTTCCAGAAAAGACGGGCCTAGCCTAAATGACTTAGAAGGTGGGGGGCAATGATGGATATACAGGTATTGGCAAGCCAGCTAATGAGTCAGTTGGTAGGGATGCTGCAGGTTGGCTATGCTTTTGGCGCAGGAATGGTATCTGCGGTAAACCCATGTGGCTTTGCGATGCTGCCCGTGTATCTGGCGCTTTATCTCGGCGCCAAGGATCAGCAGTTTCAACAGCACTCCTGGCTCTATCGACTTAGCAAAGCCTTTGGTATTACTGTAACAGTTACCGCAGGCTTTGGTCTCCTATACGGACTGATCGGTATTCTTATCGCTGCCGGTTGGTCGACTTTGATCGGCATTATGCCCTGGGTATCAGCAATTATCGGTGCCATTCTCATCGTACTTGGAGTATGGCTGTTTTTGGGCAATCAGCTCACGCTTGATATCTTCATGAAAATAGGTAGCCGGATTGGAGACCCTCGCACCATCAGTGTTTGGGGCTTTTTTCTGTTCGGTATGGCCATGGGGGCAACATCCATGAGCTGCGCATTACCAGTCTTTCTTGTCGTCGTCGGAAGCTCGACGATTTCCGGTAATTTTGTGATGGGACTATTACAGTTCTTCTGGTATATTCTCGGGGTAGGAACGGTCTTATTAATATTGACTATAAGCATAGTATTTTTAAAGGAAAGAGCTGTGGTCGAAACCATGAAACGATTTGTTCCATTTTTTCATAAGATATCGGCCATACTGCTGATTTGTGCCGGAGTGTATATCTGCTACTACTGGCTGGAGAGCGATCTGCTCTTTTAAATAGACCTTGGTTATATCCTGACAGGATAGCAGATGAAATGAATCGAAGACTCCATTTATACACACTTATTGCTTGCCATAATCGTTATCGGCCTGCTTCACCTATTCTCTCCAGACCTATTGGAAATTCAGAGATTATAAAAAACACCAAAGCTTTACTATTACAAATGGTAAAGCCCAACTCTGGGTCAGAGAATCGAACCTAAATCATCCGGAAAGCTTGATGATCTAGTAGTCGTTCTCCCAAAAGGGGTGAAAAAATATTTTAATTCAATGCTGTTGCAATGTTTTTAAGTTGTCTTTAGATAATCATTCATCAATTGACATGAATATTATGCTTTTCTCAACGAAAAAAACCAAAAAATGACAAATAGTCATTGTTCCAAATTCAGACCGCTACAGCCTATCAGCAAACTGAGATAGATACAATTGCAGTATTTCTTTTCTCTAATTACGCATGTTATAAAAAAGCACCAATCCAATCGTTAAAGTCTAAGAAAACATGAAGCAGAATTGCTTTTTCTTAGAAGTTCTGCGACGATGAGTGGCGCGATTTGATGAGTGGCGCGATTCTTAACCAGAATGTTTGACATTATAAATCTTAACAAGGAGTCATTCTTATGAAAGCAATATCAACAACTATTATTGGAGTTGGAATTTTGGCTTTTTTCTTGAGTACTCAAACCTATGCAACCGATGCAGGTCATACGTCAGAAGCAATGGAGCATGCAGGAGAAGCTAAGGCGCATGGTGAAATGGGTCATGCCAAAGATTCGCTTAAGCATGCAAAAGACAGTCTAGATCATGCTAAAAAAGCAAAAGATGATCATGCTGCATCTCAAAAGCATATGGATGAAGCGATCAAACATCTGGAAGCAGGCATCAAGAGTGCTGAAAGTGATCAGCCCAAGGAGGCAGCTCAACATACCGATGAAGCAATAAAACATATGCGCCAGTCTCAGTCTGGCCATTAACCATTAATTGTGTTACAAAGTTCAAGCCTCCAACCAAGTTGGAGGTTTGATAAGCGAGTTTTGTTTTTTCAAATCTTCAATCATTCAATTAAAATTCTTGGGCCGATAGCGAAAACTCGCCAGTCCTGATTATCCTCAATCATAATTTCTATTAAAAGCTGTAATGCCAGGTGGCTGTTAGCCCACCCTTACGCTCAAGCTGAAAACCATTCACATCCTGATGCAATGGCTGCACCCATTCAAAAGCAAAGTTATTGCCTCCGAACTTGCCACTGGGCACAGAAATATTCACACCAATGCCAAGATCCCAGTAATGTCCACCTTGATTGGCAGGAAAATCCATCGGCCCGATACGCGCATTAAACTTGTTGAAATCTCCGTGTATTCTATCGCGGAAGGTATAAACCCCTCGCACTGAGGCCCCCAGCCAGTTGGTCAACTGATACCCTCCCCAGGTAGATGCCTGAAAAATATCACCAAGTCGATAACCCGATTCGTTCCTGCTTTCCATCCGCTTGACGCCATAAAGCTGAGATCCCCAGTACCAGCGATTGCTTGTTCCGGTATACGTCAAATTAGGTAAGAAATCCCAGGTGCCGCTTCCCAGCTGCATGTCAAAGTGAATAAGCCCTCCATCAGCCTGAAACATGCGCCTGAGCTCCAAATCCACTTTTCCGGTCGGTGCACTGACACCTAAACCCGCATGTAGCTGATGTCCAGGTAAATCTAGCAACTTGTAAAGCGACATCAGAATGGTGTCACCAACACCGCCGGTCGTATGTCCACCAATGCCGGTATGTTCGTGGATACCCGGGATGGGTGGTGGACGCCCGGTAAGTTCACGCAAATTCATATCCATATCCACGAATTGCGGCATGATCATCAGATTCAACCAGCGGGTGGGTGCATACATGATATCGATCATGTGCATTCTCATGTTCATGTCTGACGGGGCAAAGCGGCATAAAATAATATCGCTACAACCTTCATTAACAATTGCCTGATCGCTGGCATGGTGTATTCCATGCAACATATCCCCTCTTTGACGAGAATACATAAAGCGATACCCCACCATCAATTCTCCAGGGTTATTGAGCATATGGCCAAACATGATGCTGGCTGGAACATAATGTTGAGCATGGTTATGCTGCTCGCTATGTTTATGATCCGTATGATTATGCATAGCCTTTCTAGCCATACGGGAATTTATAGCATCCATATCAACCTTTATCGCAGCATTGGCAACGTAAAAATCAAAATCAGCAAAACTGCTTTGACCATTCCCGCCCAGTTTCAGAGCGCTGGCACGCGTGTAATATTCAAAAGCTGCCTCTAACTCAACTCCCCTAGTAAATTGCTTATTAATTACAACACCACCACTCAATGAACCAAAGCCAGACAAGCGATGGTCACTGGAAAAACTGTTAGGTAGTTTAGCAGCATCAAATGAAGTCAACTGAGGTTGCAGATCAAGTTGAGTTGCGTCAACCAGATGACCATTCGCATCGAAAAAATCCCCATTGCCATTACGAAAAAACTGTTGATTTGGATTATTCACATCACTGAAGATTTGCCGCCCAGAGGCATCGACGGCAGGTCTACGAAACGCCTGGTTGGAAATGAGAAAGGGGCTATAAAAATTGGCTGAATCTTGCGAGTAATAACGAATACGAGGCGTAATCGTCCAGCCATAACCTACTGGCTGCACCCAATCCGCTTCAAAAGTATGGGCATGAATTCCCCAATCATCGAAAGAAAACTGATAATTTAGATGAAGAGCAGCATCCAACGAATTGATAAACTGCACATATTTACTACCTAAAGCCAGTTGATTGCGAATATTCGGTCGCTGCTCCAATAAGGCACGAGCATCCCCCACTATGGGAATTTTTGGATCGGGATTGATGGCATCTGGATTAACAAAAATGACCGTCATTACTTTGTACGGATTTTCCATAAAGCCACTGCTATGGGTATAGCCGATATTGGCATCGATCAAAGAGTTCTTACCAAGAACTTGTGTCAACCCTAAATTAGCTGTCCAATCCTGGCGATCGCCTCGTAATATTTCCGAACCACTGCGTCGTTCAATCTGATTTGCAAAAGCAGTACTCGTCAAATAAGGTACAAGATCAGGATCCAGAATAGCGGATGTTGCACTGCGGGTATAGCCGGCTCCATATTTCACGCTGGTTAACTTCTGATTGAAATCGAAACGACCGCTGACATTGCCATAGCTGGATTTATAATCATTTTCTAATGAAAATCCACCTCCCACATTAAGCGCCGCCTCGTTCCATTCATATCCCAGTTTAAAATTTGCCTGGTTACGTGTTTCAGGCGATGCGGAAGAAAGAATCAGCACATTACGCGGATCAACTACTTGTCCAGCACCAGGTGTCAGTCTGAGTGGATTCAGATTATGATCCAGCAGAACCTGGGTATTGACAAAAGGGGATGCGCCAACGGTAATTACCCCATCTGGAGAGTTCTGCAGAATGGGTCGATTTCCATTAGCCACTAAAGGAGCTGTGGTGACTGGTGTGGCACCCGACCATGTATCCTGGGTATAACTGAATGAAAATTTTACTCGATCATAAAAGGTAAAATTGCCACTTCCTTGTATCACATCAACCGTAATGGGTTTCAGGTTACTGTGCACATTGAAAAGATTGCGTTTACCTTCCTCATAGCGGATATATTGAAAACTGACACTGTCGCTACTGGGATTTGCGCCGTGTGCAGAAGACAGTAGTAAACCCGGCAAGACAAGCGCCGCAGACGTTAATGCCTGGAGCGTTGTTTTACTGGTAGAAGCTGAATTGACTTTTGAATCGCTAGATTCAAGATTCTTGACTGAATGCTGAACTGGACCAGCTGATCGTAAAGCGTTCAAACCTATTATCAGGGCATGGCTTAGAAACAGCCACAGCCGCCGCCGCCTCCCGAAGAATTAATACTGGCAGCAGCTTCACGACTACCATAAACGTGTGCCTGAATAGCACTTTGTAATGGATTAGGATCCAGCGCCATTTCCGATTTAGCAAGATTACCACGCTCCCAGGGTGCTACGTTGACACAGCCTGATAACCCCGACACGCTGAATAAAATGACGAAAATGACAATAAAATGAGTTATATTCATCGACGAAATCAAATTGAGAATTTTTGTACCAAAAATAAAAAATAGAAGCAAAGAATACAAACTATCTCTATATTTCTTCTCGCAGAAGCTGCTCAATCAAAATGCGTAACTCTTCAGTTTCACCTGTTCGAAAACCACGATGGATATGTCGGACAAGGCCTCTTTTGTCAATAATATAAGTGGACGGCATGGCAATCACCCCAAAATCTTGAGCACAGCGTTTACTGGTATCGATCACAATAGGGAAATTGACAGGACGCTTGGCAAGAAACCCCTTGGCATCTTCAAGATTTTCATCCAGATTAATACCTATCACTTTCAGACCTTTGTCTTTAAATTCGTGCATTAACTGACTCATGAAGGGAAATGATTTAACGCAAGGAGGACACCAGGAAGCCCAGAAATCTACATAAATCACTTCGCCTTTCATTGCTTCCCAATCTTCAGCAGATTTCCCATCCAAAGAAGTCAGCTGACACTGCGGCGGTGGCGTATTTCCTTCCAGGTGCGCCTTCACAGGCGTTACCACAGAAAGGCACAACATGAGAGTGGCTAAAAATAATAAACTCGTTTGCTTAATCATTTTAGGAAGAATTTAGCTGATCATCATCAAAACTGCGATTATTCGAACTGATCGACTATAATGTCTGTACCGGTATGTGTGCCTGTAGCTGTGTTGCAATGCCATTGGACTTCAAAATCCCGAGCACCGGCAATCGTTTTGTCCGCCATCATAAAATACGTTCCGTTACCCCCTTGCAATGTTACAAATGGACTGAATTGCGCATCACCAGGCGTCGTATCGGTAACACTGATCGCTTTGCTGCCTTTAAGAAGTTGAAGACTGACAAACATCCCAGGTATTGCAGGAGAATTATCTCTAATTTGGGCAGTGAGGAAATCAGCCGGTCCGTTTCCATCATCAAAGCAGGTCACACGTGCTAGCGCAGTAAACGTTGCTTTGTTACCAGCAGGATCAAGCGTAGCGCCACCACTATGCGCATTGATAGTTGCAGCATAACAAGTCGTGATGATGATACTTGCAGCCACCAATATTTTTGGCAGATTTGATAGATTTTTTATCATACCTTCTCCTCGCTCTTTTGAGCATTCAATATAATCCTTAAATATTATATTGATAAAAATGTTATCAAACTATTTCTCTGTTTTCCTAAACTATTAGCCAAACTTCTGAACATAGTTGCTTCTACCCGCCGGAGATAGCGTTCTTTTCTGTTGATGCAAACGGGATCCACGATCCCGTTTGCAAATACCAAGTATAGCGTTTATTCAGGCCAAACTTGCTGACCGTTGAACTTGATCGGCATATCACGATTGATCTGTGCAGCAGAAGGTTTTATCTCGACATCGACACCACCATTACATGATCCAGGCAGTGGGTTCTTCGTTAAATCACGATTGATCGTTAATGAAGCGGGTCCATCATCTTCCGCGCTCACACGATCATACGGCGTTCCCAGGTTATTATGCGTCCATAGATTAGCAACACCTCCGGACTCTCCGCTTCCATTGCGTAACGCATCAATTCCACTGATTTCACAAATATCGACAATGGAAACAAAGAATTTCACGCTCTTGGCGCAGGAAGTTGGTTCGATGTTAGTTGCACTAACTCTGAAAGGAACAAATGCATTCATGTGAGCTGGCATACCTGATCCTCCGCCAGACCAAAATCCGACGACATTTCCTGTTGGTCCTTGTTTTTCATCCACAAAATCAAATACCGCTCGGGTTTGGAGAGGCTGAACATTAGACCCCCAGTTTGAAACAAAATCAGTCAATGGCCCATTATGGGGTTGGCCACCGACGGTAATAGTTGAATCCGTACCATCCGGAAAAACCACTGAGGTACCAATAATCGCTTTCTCTCCACAACCATGACCGATGGCAACATTGTTCGTCACTCGGACGCCTTCAGTAACTGTCGGTACTTCCAATCGGGTATGCGCCAATACACTTTGCCCTATGCCTAACAGCGTAGTTGTAGCCAAAGCCAGTATTGATATTTTAAACTTATTTTTTTTCATGTTGCCCCTTTTACTAATTTTTTATGTGTTCGTGATTTAATCAAGGAAACAGCCCATAAGACTCATCCCAGTTACCCGATTAATTTACTAATTAAAAATAAAAATAACGGCGCCGATGACTATCCATCTTTTTGAAGGGAGGGATAAATAGTCACAAATCAATTATCTGGCCTGATCAAATAAATGACAATGCGGCAAATTGTCGCACTTGCTATTTCAACCTTGTCTCGGAAACATTTAGTAATCACGAAATTACTTGAAAATGAACGCAATCTGAACAAAGCGTATTTAATTTAATTATTGGAATGGGTTATTGAGATGCGATAATTTGTCGCATTTGTAAGGCAATCATTGGTTTATACAATGTACATCCAATCACATTATGAGTTGGTGGTAAACGAGTATTTATCGCGCTAATGACAACGAAAACATTTAGGCTACGCCTCTATGTAAAGGGTGGGGCTACTTACTCTTATTATTCCCTGGATGGCATTGGTACCAGCACAGGCTCTATTTATGCCATCAATACAATCGGCAGCGTCATTGGCACGCTGTTTTTAGGTTTTTATTTATTCCCTCGCATCAGCTCCAGCGAAATATTCGTTGGACTTGGTTTGGGATTACTCCTGCTTGCTTTGATCGTTGCAATCTTTGAACGTAAGCATCTTATATTGAGTACAGCTATATTACCGGCTGCATTGCTGTCTTTTCCAGAATTATGTAGCAGCAGGATAAATACTTTATTTTCAATATGTTACGGTAGAAGTGCCCCACATGCAGCGTGCATTAAGAACCTATTTCGCTAGGGAGGCACGCCAGACGATGATGCCGCATGCGAACCGATAGAACTATGACCTATCCAATTTTTCTGTCCTGCGTCAGCGCCGCATCTTTCTATTTCGCTTGATTTCATACATGGATTGATCTGCCTTATCGATAATCTCTTCGATATGTTTTCCGTCATCAGGATAAACGGCGCATCCAATGCTCGCACTGAGTAGAAGTGGCCGCTGCTCAAAAACAAAAGGGGCGTTAATCTTCTTCGCAAGGCGTTCAGACTGCGTCATCGCACCTTCCCGATTATCGATGCGGGAAAGAATTACGCCAAACTCATCCCCACCAAGGCGTGCCACCGTGTCCGATTGGCGAGAAGTGGTATTAGCACGGGTTGCGACTTCTCGTATCGCAGCATCCCCAGCGCGATGACCATATTCGTCATTAATAGGCTTTAAGCCATCCATGTCTATGTTTAGTATGCCAACGCGACCCGCATGGCGATCTGCCGCGACCATGCACTGACGCAGGCGATCGTAGAATAACGCGCGGTTGGCCAATCCAGTCAAGGCATCGTGTGTGGCGCGATGATAAAGCTCGTTGGCTTCAAACCGCACTGCATGGAACATCGCTGCGGCGATTTGTTCGGACAAAAGGCTTAATACTTGCGCGTCGGCGTCGGAAAACGCGCTCGGCGTAGAAGACATGACCTTAAGTACACCTACAGTCGAATCTAGATGCTTGAGTGGCACCACGAGCATGGAGCGCAGACCGATCTTTCGACAGGCGTCGCGATCAGCTCGTTCGTCGGTTTCGGAATCATCGCAACTGAGAATCTTGCCGTCGCGAACGCATAGCCCAGACAAGCTTTTGTGTCGGCTCAGGCGCAAGCCTAGCTGCGTCTCAGCCATACCGGAAGCCGCACGATAGACCATGTCGTCGCCTTCGGCTATCTCCACCACCGCGCCGCTTGCTCGCGTTAGCAGATGTGAACGCTGTGTCACCAAGGACATCACGCCACCAAGATCGAGTCCTAATTTAGAGATCTCCGTTTGGATCTTGATGATTTCCAAGAGTGTCTCCGAGTTTAGGGTTGCAATCGGATCTGGCGTATTCATTTGTAAAGTTCTCTTAACCATTGATGCCTAATACAATCCAAGGCGCTGTGCAGCATATTTCACTCAAATACTTGAAAATAGTCGTCCCTTATTGTGATGTGTCCATTATACGATTGCTTTTTTACGGCCGTGACACCTTTTACTTGAGATGCCAGCGCCCATCATCCTTGAAAATAAAATTCTTTCGCAGCACCGGCATCAAATCTGAATATTCTTTGCTCAAGGTGCCAAGCATGCCGGTTCCCAACCCGCGAATAACGAGCGTATCGTTGATCTGTTCGATTGTCGCGCCGTCGTGCTGTTGAACGATTGCGCGTATCGCTGCAATTACCGCGTTAGCGACATCAGCTTGAGGCAAAGCCTTGCGAATCGTGCGTAAGCCGCGTGTTTTTCTGAAATTCAAAATAAGCTAGCCCGACAATACGGAAAAAGGATTCTGGCGCTTCTTGAACGTGGACTGCCCGTTATTCTGCCGCGTGACGCTGACATACTCGAAACCTGCGCGCTCCGCTGTATCAACGATCAGCTGCCAATAGGCAGGATCGCTATGAGAAAAGGCGAGACTAAGCCACCGATCGAATTTCAGCACGCGATACATTTCCTCAATCGAGGCCGCGTGCAGGCGCTTGATTTCAGCTTCGTAGGATTCGATTTGGCCGGTAATTTCGCCGCGCTTGGCGACGAGGCCGGATACGACATGCGATTGGGCCATGTGGATTCTCCATCTTGTTGGTCATGGAGAAATGGTAGGCGTTAGGTCGGGCGAAGGCTTGTGCGGCTGCTACATAATTCCAGTCTTTTCTTGGTATCAGTTTATTACTCAAGATAATAACTAATGTTAACCATAGCTTGAATGCATCAGCAATGGATTGGAATAATGCCTGTCGTACTTTGTTAAGTGCTACGGCAGCATCGTTATCGCTCATTCTTGATGCGACCCCACATTCAGCTGTTCAAGCGTTATTCCTGGTTACCCAGTTTTTCCATCAATCTAGCAATTTTGTAGCCCCCTCCTGGTTGGGCACTTTGATTGCAATATCGTACGTCCCTTCCAGAAACGCCTTAACCTATGCCACCACTTGTAACTTTGCTTCATCCGTTTCGATCACTATCCCTCGTATAATGACCAATTCAGAATCTACTTGCTCAGACTCATTTTCCGTTGGAAATATGCAACTCCCTTCAGACCCTTTTCATATTGGAAAAGACTACATCTTTCCAAATTATCGATGTATCGAAATTTCATAGGCAATAAGTATAACAGCACGCGGACACAGCGATATCTGATTGAATGTTATGATTTGCTTGTCGCCTACCGACATCCTGAAACAGGCAGCCAATTGGATATCGGACCTTCGTTCTGCAATAACCTATCAGTCCCCATGTAATACACATGATTGTCAGCCGAGGAAACGCCCAGATAGATATTACTTGCCGAATAATAGCGATAGCTGTAAATACTCGAAATCTCTGTAGAAACGCCTGATGGGGCAAACAGATCGGGATATTTACCTTCAGCCCAAGTGAAAAGGCAATCGATTTCAGCCATTGAGGGCTGGTTTATAAACTTATTAACGATGGTGCGACCACCTGAAATAACGAGATCCGGATATTCTAATAGTTTAAATTTTTCAAAGGGATTCCCTCGCACTGCGATAATGTCAGCAGGCGCACCAGGTACCAGTGTACCAAGCGGAGCCAGGCCCAAATGTTCTCCGGCCTTTGAAGTTGCAGCCTTAAGCACGTTAATTACATCCGAAAAATCAATAGATTCTCCACTTGTCAAGTGCAATATCATATGAAGTTCTTCTCCATTGATCCCCCATGGCACATTGTCGTGCCCTATTTCAGAGCCATAGATAAATTTAGCGCCTTTACTCGCCAGACTGATCGTATTGGAATGAATTCCCTTATGGGTAGTCGTATCTACACAAGAAGCAAGCGTATCTATCGTCGTAACAAAGGTAATACCTTGATCCACCGCACGCTGCAGTAAATCTTCTCTAATTTCAGAGCAAGGAATGTGCGCGAATTCATCAATCTTTGCGTCAAGCGCCCGTTCAAAACCGATATTCTCACCGACATGGACAAGTACTCTTTTGCCTAATTCATGTGCTTTAGTCACAATTGCATTGACAATTTCCTGCGATAGCAAAGGCCATGGAGTAGCAGGCACAGGGCCATCATGAGGTTGCATCCACGGCGCACCGCTTTCTCCGCCAGGTTCCAGTGCAATCTTGATCGCTGTTGCTCCACCTGCGACAAGATCAGCAACAACGTTCTCAGCTTCGATAACTGAGTCAACCGGAATAGCAATATCGTCGTATCCTCCACTCCCTCCGAATATGTTCAATGGATAGCCACCAGGAGCCTGGATGATCGGACCAACGCTTAATAAGCGTAGCGTGCCTTGACCTCCTTCAGGAGCCATTAACGGGCCGCCGGTATCCTGAACGGTAGTTATGCCATGCTCTAGTACGTCGCCTTTCATGACATTCCGATATGTAATATGCGCATGCGAATCAATAAATCCAGGCAAAATTGCTGCATCACCCAAATCGATCCTGCTTTCGCATAACCCACTTAATTGTTCCGCCGAGCCAATTTGCTTGATTTTTTCTCCTTCGATTAATATTGATATGTTGTCTTGAGGGAAATTAACTCCGTCAAACAACCGGGCTGCTGTCAATATTTGGCAGTCTGGAAGCCCTGGTACTTTTGGAATAATAGAGCCAGCAGCATGATTTTCACCATCGTGTGCAAGAGCACTCAAACTAATTCCTTGTAAAAATATCATTGCAATCATCAAATTTATTACGTTGAGGCTGTGGATTTTATTTTTCATTTTGCTTTGAAAATTCTATCTTAATAGGTTTATTAATTATTTTCGTATTATGAATTCCATTTAATAACAAAAAATAATAAAGAATATGATTGAACTAATACATTGACATATGATGTATACATCTTGCTCTCAAGGCAGTTTTGCATTGTAAGGACAAATCTCTATAGCAAAAATGCGGCAAATTGCCGCACCTTCCTATTGAATATCGGTTGTACTTATGCGCCCAGAATATTTTAGAAAACCATGGCTGCGCTGATTTCAAGTCTTTTTTGCCATCGCTCGGTGATCACGCATGCTGCATGCACCCGTCGACACCCCCTGCCTTCCCGATAGCCCTGCGACAAATTGTCGCGCGACAATTTGTCGCATTCTAAATTCGGGATTATTAATTTAAAGTACGCATCAACGAAATCGCTACGCCAGTTTTTAAAGCACAGCCTTAGAAATACTGATGCATTTTTATGCTGTTTCAAATAGCAACCTTCTGATATTTAAACCTAAATATTGATTTGATACCAAAATGATGACAATCAAAATAATAAAATTCATTCCAAAAGAATATATGCCATCGGCAATATATGCTTCCTTTCCCTCGGTATTACATATTCTGATGAAGAAAGCTTAATTGCATTCAGATCCTCTTTCAGGAATGAACGGTTGAAAAAACAAGCGGTAATCTCAGCTCAATTTCATTAAGCATTAACCAGGGAGAAAATTTTATGCAACTACCACCACTAGTAAATCCAGCAGAAGAATTAAACAATACTGAGATTTCACGATACAGCCGTCATTTGCTCATCCCTGAAGTAGGACTGATAGGGCAACAGCGTCTGAAAAGCAGCAAAGTTCTTGTGATCGGCGCAGGAGGTCTGGGATCACCTGCACTATTGTATTTAGCAGCAGCCGGAGTTGGAACATTAGGGATTGTTGATTTTGACACTGTTGACCAATCTAATCTGCAAAGGCAAATTATTCATGGTCACGCAGATGTTGGCAGACCTAAATCCGAGAGTGCAAGAGACTCGATCAAAGCACTGAATCCATATGTTCGTGTGCAACTGCATAACGAACGCCTTGAGGCTACCAACGCTGAAGCAATCATTTCAGAATATGACCTGATTGTCGATGGCACAGACAATTTTGCTACACGCTATCTTGTCAATGATGCTTGTGTACTCACCGGCAAGCCATATGTCTGGGGCTCCATTTTTCGTTTTGAAGGACAAGCCTCTGTATTCTGGGAGAATGCACCCGGTAATGTGGGATTGAATTATCGTGACTTGTACCCTGAACCACCCCCTCCGGAAATGGCACCCTCCTGTGCCGAAGGTGGAGTATTTGGTGTTCTTTGCGCCGCGATAGGCGCAATAATGGCCACCGAAGCAATCAAATTGATAACTGGCCTGGGGGAAACTCTGCTGGGCAGACTTGTCGTCTACGATGCGCTAGACATGACCTACAGATTCATCCCCATACGCCGCGCACCTGTCAGAACTCCTATCAAGACCTTGATCGATTATCGTGAATTTTGTGGTCTCAAACAAACAAAAGCAGATCATGAAGAAAGCATTCCGGTTATCAGCGCGTTAGAACTCAAAAAATTGCGCGAAAACGGTACGAAAATGCAATTGATCGATGTCCGCGGAATCGAGGAATGGAATTTTGTCCATATTGAAGGTGCCCAGCATATTCCCAAAGATGACATCATTTCTGACGAGGTCTTATCGCAGCTGGATAAAGATGACTTTATCGTTCTTCATTGCAAGACGGGTGTTCGGTCCAGGAATGTTCTCATCGAAATGCAGGAACTGGGTTTTACCAACGTCAAAAGCCTGGATGGTGGAATTCTTGCCTGGATCAGAGATGTAGACCAGACATTGCCAAGCTATTGATTCTTTCTAAAACATTCTCAGGAGATAGCACAATCATGCTGACAATACAAATAGAAGTTGTTGATGCAATGCTTGCTCAAGCACATCAAGACCACCCAATTGAAACTTGTGGCATTATTGCCGGCCTTGAAGGCTCTGATATGCCATCGCGTCTTATTCCTATGCGTAATGCAGCTGAATCGGAGACATTCTTTAAATTTGATCCACAGCAGCAGCTTAAGATCTGGAAAGAAATGGAAGCACGAGGCGAAGAGCCAATAGTGATCTATCACTCGCATACAAGCTCACAAGCCTTCCCAAGTCGTACTGATATTGAATATGCCTTAGAACCGCAGTCACACTACGTCATTATTTCAACAGATCCCGGGTACAAACAAGAAATTCGCAGCTTCCGTATTTTAAATGGAATGGTTGTAGAAGAAAGGATCAGAGTACTGGATAAATTTAAATCAGTCGCTGATATATCAAAAGTGGCTTAATCCATTTATATGGCGCATTCATCAAAGCTCAAATTTTTGCTTTTCTGATTCTTTTTCTAATTTTCAAAACTCAAGGAGTAAATATGTCTATCACCGTTAGTGTGCCAACTATATTAAGACCTCTAACCCAGAACCAAAAGATGATCGAAATCGAGGGCTCAAACGTTCTAGAGATTATAGAACACATCGAACAACAGTACCCCGGGTTTAAAGAGAAACTAATCTCTAACGGAAAAGAACATCACTTCATCAATATATACGTAAACGATGAAGATATACGCTTCGGCGATGGACTTTCTACCAAACTGAAAGACGGAGACACACTTACAATTCTTCCTGCCGTTGCCGGTGGACAAGAAAAGATTAATTGCTAGTTTATTAAAGGCAGCAAATATGAAAAGACCACTCAATAACTGTACAATCAGTGGCTTTCCAGAGACAGTACCCCCTGATTTTTCTGCTGTTGCAGCATCTATCCGCTATCAATCAAAAACACTCGGCATAAAAGTTGATTCCCAGCAAGACTCTGAAGATAAGTCGGCTGCCTCATTTCAATTCCAAACCCCGCACACATCACCAGTGACGTGCAATATCACACGATGGAATGACAGCAAATCTGCTGCAGTGACAGAAAATATCATGCAGGCAAGATGCGGATTGATGTCTGTGCATGGGCGGGCAAGTGGTAGGCCTCAGTCTCTTGGAGTAAATTATGTTTCTACTCTCACAGCAGCACTTGCTTTACAAGGGGTCGTAGCGGCTTCCATTGGACAGTTGCGCGGAGCTCAACTATCAAATATCAATGTCTCTATGGCATCAGCCGCTTTGATGAGTATGGGACAGTACATCGCCGGTGCCACTACCTCAGATGCTCCTGAAAAGTTATTTCCTGAATTGATTACGCTTGAAGCACATCCACCATTCAAATCAAAAGACGGTATCATTTTCGAACTCGAAACACTCAATGCAGAAATTTGGAAAAAATTCTGGACTGAGATTGGTGTTAGCCTCCCCTTGACCAGCAAGGGGTGGAAAAGCTTTTGGCAAAGATACGCAAAAGCCATTTCGCCCTTACCCGAAGAATTGCCCAAAGCAATAGCACATTTCACTTTTCAGCAGATATCTCAAATATGCGTTAGAACTGGAATGGCTATTTGTCCTGTTCGCTCTATCGATGATAGAGCTAACGATACTGATAGTAGGCATGTCTGGCTTCAAGGCCCTTGGGAATTTCTTTTTCATCCAGGGCCTAAGAACGAATTTACGAATCGTGCCACCAACAATTTACCATTAAGCGGCCTTACGATCATCGAGTCATGTCGGCGAATTCAAGGGCCTTTAGCAGGGCATCTGCTTTCACTCCTTGGAGCGCATATCATTAGAATTGAGCCACCTGGAGGAGATCCTTTGCGTGGCATGCCCCCAATAGCCGATAGCTGCTCCGCGAGATTTGATGCACTCAATTATCTTAAAGATGTGCGAGAAATCGATATCAAATCTTCAGCAGGTCAAAAAGAAATAAAAGAATTAATACGACAAGTTGATGTTTTTTTACATAACTGGATGCCTGGCAAAGCTGTATTGCTAAACCTTGATTACGATGATTTAGCAACTATTAATCCCTCCCTGATATATGCCTACGCGGGGGGATGGTCTACGGACAGCACAGAACACGTTTCCTCAAGCACGATGCCAGGAACAGATTTTATGGCGCAAGCATACTCAGGCATCGCTCAAAAGATCGCGAAAGCTTCCGGGACTCAGGTTGGATCCTTATTCACAGTGCTGGATGTGCTTGGCGGCGTCCTCGCTGCACAAGGAATCTGTGTTGCCTTGCTTAACCGTTGTATGAATAACGTTGGGGCTAAAGTCACCTCATCGCTGATGAGTGCTGCAACACTTCTGTGTGTGGATGATTTTCAAAATCTGTACGAGCAGCCAGATATTAAATCATCTAAGAAAAGCATGATTAATGCTGTTTATGCGACCAAACACGAAAAAATTGCAATTGAATGCCATGACTTAAATGCAGTCAGGAAACTGGCTGTGATCCTTAATATCACTGCTGACCCTGGAGCAATCGACTTTCATCAGCAATTAAGCGATCTTTTTCTATCAAAAACAGCGCATGAGTGGGTTGAAATTTTCGAACAGGAAGATATTCCGTCGGGGGTCGTTATTGAAGATCTTTCAAAACTTCAGACCATCCCCTATCTGCAGCGAGACTTATCTCCGGGTTCCTATACAAAAATAAATTCTCCATGGAGCTTTCAATGAATCCTTCAGGCATTATCGATTTAGTTCCTGCTGAAATTCGCAAGCAATGGGTACAAAAGGAAATCTACCCAAATAAATCCGTGTACACCTTATTTCAAGATCATGCACAACATCACCCCGATAATCCGGCGGTCATGTCACTCGATCAAATCATTACCTACGCAGAATTGCTGAATAAAACTCAACGTCTGGCAAATAGTTTCAAAGATCTGGGCATTGTTCCGGGGGATGTCATCGCATACCAATTACCCAATAGCTGGCGAAGCTGTGCTATAGATTTAGCAGCAGCCGCTCTTGGCGCTATTGTGGCACCTTTTCCTCCTGGACGCGGACGTCTTGACATCGAATCGTTACTCAAAAGATGTCATGCACGCATTGTCATTGTGGAACGAGAACATGCCAATATTGATTTGTGCGATCTAATAGAATCGCTGCGGCCAACATTGCTTTCACTGCGCATCCTTATAGTTGATGGAGAAGCAAAAAAAGGCTGGTACACATTGGATTCTCTTTTTCAAACAAAACCCATTCAATCTAGCGCGCTACCACAAGTTTCACCCGACTCCCCTGTTCGCTTTTTGATTTCATCCGGAACCGAATCGGAGCCCAAATGGGTAGCTTATTCTCATAATGCGCTGACTGGCGGGCGTGGACGATTTTTGCAGCGTATCCATCCCAATGGAGAAACATTCAGAGGGCTCTATCTAATGCCACTGGGCACAGCATTTGGCTCGACCGCCACATTTGGCGTTTTATCCTGGTTGGGTGGATCAATCGTACTAATGAAGCAATTTGAAGTAGCAACTGCCATTGAGGCGATTGGAAAGTTAAGGCCAACCCATATCTTTGGTGTTCCTACAATGTTCCAGCGGATTGCAGTAGATCCGGCACTGCAGGAAACGAACACTTCCAGTCTTATCGCTATCATTAGTGGTGGAGCAAAAATCGATGAAGCATCCATTTACCGTAGTACCGAAGCTTTTCGCTGCGGTTTCATCGGCTTGTATGGCTCAGCAGATGGCGTAAATTGCCATACCACACTGAATGATGATTTACCAACCGTGATTAACAAAGCCGGCCAGCCTAATCCTGATGTATGTTCCATCCGGATAGTGGACGATCAAAGACAAGATGTGGCTCAAGGCGATTTAGGTGAAATTGCTGCCAGAGGACCTATAAGCCCCATGCAATATGTTAATGCACCTGAATTGGACGCCTTGTATCGTGACAAGGATGGATGGGTTTATACCGGCGACCTTGGTTTTATCGATGATGACGGCTATTTAATACTATCGGGCCGGAAAAAAGACATCATTATTCGTGGTGGCATAAATATTAGCCCAGTTCAAATTGAAAATATCGCCGTCTCTCATCCTGCTGTTGTCAGCGCTGCCTGTGTACCAATTTCAGATCCAGATCTAGGACAACGTGTCTGCCTCTGTTTAGTATTGCGCGATGGAATGGAATATCCGTCATTATTTCAGTTTACCCATTATTTACGTGAGCAAGGTCTAGAAACAAACAAACTTCCAGAGTACTTACGCTACTACAAACAATTGCCTCTTAATCCTGCTGGAAAAATCGACAAGAAACAGCTCGCCAGTGAACTGGAATTGATTAATCAACACATGACGAAACATAACATATCTAAAGAATCTGCTAATGTTTAAAACACATCAGGAATCAAACCATACAACCTTAGCGAAATCCCTTGCCGAGAAAGTAAGAGAATTTGTTGATGAGCAAATCGTTCCCAATGAATCGCTACTCAGCAAGGATAAGAATATAGCGTTTCTTTTACATTCAGGATTAATCAGCAAAGCGAGATCGGCAGGGTTATGGGGTTTGTTTCACCCACTCCCCTATGGTGGAAAAATAGCTTCCCTGGAAGATTATTTGTTGGTTGCAGAACAAGAAGGCCGTACAGAATTTTCACCCACAATTTTTGGTAGCGATACCACTCTTGATGCACATATGCTTTTTAAATTTGGCTCGGATGAGATTCGAGAAAACTTCTTGGAGCCATTGGTCAGCGGTACAGCCATACCGAGCTATGGCATGACAGAACCAGGACGCAGCGGCTCAATCCCCGCTTTGATTACAACTTCAGCCCAGCTTTCTAACGGTAATTGGGTTATCAATGGTAGAAAATGGTTCATTTCCAACATTGACCGGGCAACCTTTACTACTGTACTGGCGCGAACTGCAGACAATGGCGAGTCGCTGAATAAAAGTCTGTCTATGATCATTGTTCCCACAGACACACCGGGATTTAAAATAGAACGACAGATTAGAATTATGGGTAGTGACCTCAGTCAGGGTGAAATCTCCTTTGTGAATGTGAAAGTACCTGAGCAGAATCTGCTTGGCATGTGCGGAAGCGGTACTTTTCTAATGAGCCAGCGACTTGGTTTGGGCAGACTGCTCCGCTCAATGAGCTGGCTGGCTTTAGCGCAACGCTGCATGGATTTAATGGGTGCACGAATCAATTCGGAGCGAGGAAAAATAGCACGTCTGCCGGAAAAACAGCTCATTCGTCAACATTTTGTCAATGTGTATGAAGCCATCGCAAGCGCCCGAGAATTAATCCGTTTGGCTGCTAAAAGCATTGATGCACAATTTCCAAATGATATCGAAATTAATGTTGCTAAATTAGCTGCATCTCGGGCCTTGTGCATAGCGTCAGACTCAGCCATACAGTTGTATGGCGCAGAGGGTATCAGTGAACTCACACCACTTTCCGGCATTAGCCGGATAGCTCGCGCATCACGTATTCTCGATGGAACAGCAGAAGCGCTTGTTAGTTCAACTGGTCGTCGGCTGATCAACTTCTATAAAGAAAACCAAGCTTATCAATTTATCTAACTCATTATTTTGACAGCATAAAACAAGCAAACATCATAAGTATCCGATCCCTATTAATCCATAATTAGAGTTAATCTTTTGTTTTGTATTGTTTTGTTATTTGCGATGACCCTGCCAATGCTGGTTTTATACGCAACGAGCACGCTTGGGCCACTTCTAAGCAGTGATCTGCACTTCGACCCCACTTTGTTAGGCTACCTCATCATGAGTTCATTTGGGTTCGCTGCGGTTCTATCGCTCTGGGCAGGTGCTATCGTGGATTACCTTGGTTCAAGGTATTCATTGCTTGTGCTTTTCTGTTCGGTCGGGCTTGCCTTCACCCTGATCGCGGTAGTAGAAAGTTTTTATAGTTTATTAATTGCCGCAGCTATCTGCGGTATAGCTCAGGCTCTTGCCAATCCAGTCACCAATTTATTAATCGCGCAGCAAGTGCCACCAGAAAAAAAAGCCAGCATCGTCGGACTCAAGCAAGCTGGTGTACAACTAGCTGCCCTTATCGCTGGTTTAATACTTCCGACCATTGCAATGCAATATGGCTGGCGTGTTGCGTATGGAATAATCGTTCCGATTACAATTTTCTTCTGTTTAAGCGTGTCTTCTGTCACCCCGAAGAAACATATCAGAACGCGTACCCGCTTAAAATTACTACCACCAAATTCGCTGTTGCTACGTCTGATGATGATTCAATTTCTGATAGGCACATCGCTTTCTGCCTTCGTCACGTACCTACCCACATTTGCTATTCAGCAAAATATGGCTCTCCCTCTTGCTGATACCTTAATCGCGGTATTTGGAGTAATGGGAATGATTTCCAGGATCGTATTGACACCAATGGGAGCAAAACTCAAAGATGAATCTTTGCTTCTATTCATGCTGGCGGCTATCGCCGCTGTTTCGATGGCAATAACAATGAACGCTGCTCCTGACAGTCACTGGCAACTCTGGGCAGGCGCTATCGGGGTAGGACTGACTGCAGTAGCTACCAATGCAATAGCCATGAGCATGTTAATCAGAGATCCCGCTTTTGGTCCGGTGACATTTTCTTCTGGCTTCGTTTCCGTTGCTTTTTTTGCGGGCTTCGCCCTAGGGCCACCGTTATTTGCAGTGGTGTCAATCTATTCTGAAGATTTGCTTGTTAGCTGGAATACATTGATAGGCATTCTCTTGCTTGCCTGTGTGATGACAATTGCGTTAGCGTCCGCTCGTCGGCACAAGGTGGAACACTGACGAGGGTAAATTTCATTCCCGCAAATTGAAATCCTTGATGATTTTTATGAATTCTAGAATTTCATGAACAAACAAATCGGGTGCCGTTCTCATTGCGCCATGTTGTTGCCCAGGAAGGATTTTGATCCGACTGCCAGGTAAATGTTGATGGAGTATTTCTGCTGTGAGATACCGCCGTTTAGGGCTATTTTCACCCACAAGAAGTAAAACCGGAATCTGCAGAGAATAGAAACGTTGAGGCTCGAATGTATATCTATCTACGCTTTGCAACTCACGCAAAATTGTATGAGCTGCCGCCACTCGTCCTGCCCAATGCGGGCTCGCCTGCATGGCTGCAAGCTCTTGAGGAGATATTTTGACGATTTCATTAAAGAAGATCAATAAAGTTTCTTCCAGACTTCCTGCCTCTAGCCGGGTTTTTAAGCTAGCCTCAATTTTCGGGGACCAGCCACTTCCTGCTAGAGAAATAGAGGGTTCATAGAGAACAAGCCCATTGATGTTTGGAGTTAAAAGAGCAGCTTCCAATGCACAAAGTCCCCCGAAGGAATGACCAATAAGACAGGTATGAGCATCAATTGCATCAATCACTGCAGCGATATCTTCGCTTTCTTGCTCGAGAGCATACTCGGATGCATCGCCACTCGAGCCTCGGCCGCGTCGATCGATGGTCCACACATTGCAGTGCTGCTCTAGCAAAGGCAATACAGATGTCCAGACTGAATGATCACCACTGGTTCCATGCACAAGTAGTAACGAATCGCCAGCTCCACTTTGCCAGCTTGCGATAGATGTACCATCTTTAGAAGTTATTAATTTCATGATTTTTCAAATAGTAAAATTTCATCAAAAAGTTGTATCAGTTACCGAAAAATTATTGCAATTGTTAATTATTTATAACGCTGTCGGCGCTTTGTTGCAAACCAGCGAAGTATTTGCACAAGAGGATAAAGCTTTCGGTCAAATCAATAAATACTTTCGCATAAATGGCGAATTTATGGGGAGCTATGAATTATGGGATTTCTTCCGTCCAGAACCGGCCATCAACAATAACAATTCATATGATTTATGGGTGTTGCGCGCGAGACTAGGCGCGTTACTCACGACCCCCTATGTAGATGGATACGTACAAGGCCAGTATATCGGTCTCTACGGACTTCCCGATAATGCAGTTGCTAAACCAGGCGGATCTTTAGGGCTTGGCGCCGGCTATTTCCAGCTAAATCAATCGACTAACATTAGCAATATTTATCTAAATCAGGGTTATCTTAATTTTAAGTTTGGTTCCCTTGGATTACCAGGCGCATCTTTGAAGGCTGGTCGTTTCGCCTATATGGAAGGCATGGAATATAGTTCCGGGGTAGACAAATTCGATGGTCTTAAACAGAGGCGTATTGCACAGCGTCTTATAGGGGGATTCAATGCAGTCTATATAGGACGCAGTTTTGACGGCATTTCAGCTATTTATGATAAGCCTGCATTCAATTGGACAATCAGCGGGGTTCGCCCTACTCAAGGAATTCTATCCGTAGAGGGACAAAAGCAGATTAGCGATATCAACATTTTTTATACCGCCTTAACCAGTAAGAAAGATGTCCTGCTACCAGGAACTGAAGCTCGATTATTTTATATAAACTATGATGACAAACGTAACACTCAGGTAGTAGATAATCGCCCGCTCGCTGCAAGGCCCAGGTTAAATAATGAGCGCTTGAATATCCATACATTAGGTACTCATTTGCTCTCTCTTCATCAATTCGAATCAGGCAGCCTGGATGCTTTATTGTGGAGTGTCTATCAGTTTGGTGACTGGACCGATCAGAAGCATGAAGCCTGGGCAGTCTCCGCTGAGTTAGGCTATCAATGGATCAAATTGCCCTTCAAGCCATGGTTACGTGCCATCTACTATCAAAGCTCGGGTGATGGAAATCCAGGAGATAATAAGCACCAAACCTTCTTTTCAATGGTTCCGAGCGGACGCATCTTTGCAAAATTTCCATTCTATAACCTGATGAATATTCAAGATCTCTTTCTCGAGATCATTGCATCACCTGCACCAAAGACTCAGGTCAATATTAACTTGCATCAACTATCTCTGACCAATTCCCATGATCTTATATACCGCGGGCTGGGAGCGTCGCTGAATTCAGGCGAATTTGGCTATTCCGGGAGTCCTGCGGGAGGCAATAGTGATGTAGGTCAGTTGGTCGACATTAGTTTGATGCATACATTTAATAAACATTTGTCATTGAGATTGTATTACGGGCATGCCTTCGGTGGCAGCGTCATCAAAAATAACTTCCAAGGAAAAAAAAATGCAAATTCATTCTGGGCAGACTTCAATTTGGTTTTCTGAGCAAGATTCTTCTCTCACGGCATTTAACGACGCTGATCAAGTATTGCTGACTAATACAGAAATACAATCTGCAATCGAATTATTGATCCATCGTATGGGACATATTGATTCGATTTGTAATAATGGTTTCCCCCTTTACTCTCTAGGCAAAACCAGTCAATGGATTATTTCACCTGGGGGTTCGTGGATTGGAGGATTCTGGGGCGCACTTTGGTGGTTACGTTCCCGAATAACAGCATCCGAGGCTGATCAGCGTAAAGCATCTGATATTTGTGGACGTTTATCATCGAAACTAAGCATTGATTCCATAAACCGCAGTTTTATTTTCTGGTATGGTGCATCGCTTGGTGATCTCTGGTTTGGTGATGATCAAGCGCATGAGCTGGCAGCAAAATCAATTCCTGCCCTCGCAGTAACCTATGACCCAAAGATCAGGTGCATGCCTCTCGGCACTGCAATGGGCAGCGGAACAGAGGGTAACCGACGCATCGCTATTGACAGCTTGGCTGCGCTAATCCAGCTATTCAGTCGTAGCGAGAAATATCAACATCAAATCATCTCTCAACTTCATGCAGAAACAACGTTAGCTGCATGCTACCACGACGGTGCATTCCACACGACCGCATATTTTAGCCGAGGTAATTTTCAAACAACCGATGAAGCGGGTATCTGGTCACGCGGTCAAGCCTGGGGAATGTTGGGATTATGTCGTGCAGCGGCGCAATGGGGAGAACCTTATTTAACATATGCTCACTCTGCTTGTGAGTATTGGAAGAATTCACGTCCAGATCCGCTTCCCCCAGATCGATTGGATAATTCATCAGGGCTCTATGATCCGTCCGCCTCTGTGATCGCTTCTCTGGCGATGCTTTCTTTAGCCGATCTTCTGCCTGATGGATATCAATGGCGCCTCCAAGCCCATCGACTGATTACTGCGATTATTCGCAGTCCATTTTTCACCGGTTTTTATAAAAATGATGATTACCCAGATAATAAAATCAGAATGGATTCAGGAATATTTTGGGGAAGCTGCTATAAAACCAATGAGGGGAAAGAGGAGTTAGTCGAAACCGCATGGGGTAATTTCTTTCTTATGGCGGCACTTTGCATTCTAGTCGACATAATCAAACCCAATCATTGTTGAGCGCATTATTACACTGAATCAATAACCCCACTAAGGAAGCAATAAATGAATGATACCTCAATAAAACTGACTTTCGGCTCTATTAAATACATCCAATTCCTACTATTTATTGTGCTAGCAGGTTTTACTGCTGCCATTTCCCTGGCACAAGATACAAAACCGAAATCGATCCTGCTCCATGCTACTCGCATTTTCGATGGCGATAAGTTCAGAACAAATGTCTCTGTGTTGATAACGGATGGATACATAACTCAAGTCGATTCGCGCGAATTATTCCAGCTTAATAGTGATGCGACAGTTATTAATCTTGGTGACGCAACTCTACTACCAGGCTTTATCGAATTACACGCACATCTCTCTTATCAAAAAGTACCCGTTGAGACTGTTCTGAAACACGGAATAACTACCATTCGAGATGTAGGCGGCCCGGTACATCAGCCTTATGGTGGTAACGGAAATTTACGTGTCCTCACCTCTGGCCCAATCATTACAGCGCCAAATGGCTATCCTATTCCAATCCTTGGTGACAAAGATATCGCAATCACTGCTTCATCCGAAGAAGAAGCGCGAAAAGTGGTTCGCGAACTTATTAATCAGGGCTCTATTGTTATCAAGATTGCTTTGGAACCTGGTGGCGAAAAAGGTGCCCCTTGGTCTGCTCATCATGACCATCATCATGAGATACCAAACAGGGGACATAATGGCCATCACAATCTACCTAAACATACCGCTTCTCATTCGAAACAAACATGGCCGCTATTATCAGAAGAAATTGTTAAAGCAATTGTGGATGAAGCACATAAAAATGATCGCAGAGTAACAGCACATATTGCAGAAATTAAAGGTGCACAAATTGCTATTGATGCAGGTATCGATGAATGGGCCCACATACCCTGCGAAATAATTCCTGATCACCTCTTAAAGAAGGCAGTGTCACAGAATGTGAAAATAATTAGCACATTCGACACATTGTCTAAATGTATAGGTGTTAGCCACAATGCGAGCACTTGGGCAGCATTGGGTGGGAAATTCTTATATGGATCCGAGATTGCCCATCCAGACATTCCCTGGGGGATAGATGCACAAGAACTTATCTATATGAGACAGATGGCGAAAATGGATTTAATAGAGGTTTTACAAGCTGCGACATCAAAAGCTGGTCAGCATTTGAATATACCATTTCTAGGAACTTTGCAACCAGGCGCTCCAGCCGATATCATTGCGATAAAAGGCAACCCAACTGATAATTTGAAAAAACTTGAGTATCCCGATCTTGTTATTTCAGGAGGAAAAATTATAGTAAATAATTTCTGATTTAATGTTTAATTGCGTTAATAGTATCTCCTGCTTGATCCTCTGGATCATTGGGAAGGTCGCCCATGATGATACCTCAATAACTATCACCATGAATAATGCTCTGGTTGCTTGGCGACGATTAATCTTTCATTATCAAACGCGTCATGGTAAGCGTATTATCCACTTACCATGCCGGATGAGCATCAAGACAGTATCCTTGCTGCTCTGAGTATTTCTTTTTCAACCAGACCAAGAATCAACAGGTGTGCCGCGTAAGCGCAGCAATCTTCGTAGATTAAATATTTCTCAATATGAAAATATTTCGTTACAAACTGAATGCATTTGGTGATTGGCGAAAGATCCCTTAAAGATTAAAGACGACCATATCTGCCGTAATATCGTTTAAATGGATACCGACAAGATCGATCGATGCTTCTGACCCAAATTCAACGGTAACCCCATCCGCTCTTTCCTTAATATCTGTTATAAATGGAACAAGTTGCTCGATACTATTAATTCCAAGTTTTTCAGAATCAAAAAATAAGCGATCTTCACCAATAGTGAAATCTTTCACCCGAAAATGACCCAATGCATAAAAACCAAATGTGTCGCTCCCACTCCCTCCAGTCAACTGATCATGGCCGTCGCCGGCAAGCAGAATATCATCGCCAGCGCCACCAAATAGCTTATCGGTTCCCCCCTGGCCATCGAGCACGTCATTACCGGCATCGCCATCCAATGTATCATTGTTACCTCCACCCACTAGAGTATCATTTCCATCACCCCCCTCTATCTCGTCATGACCGATTCCACCTTCAAGGAAGTTATCCAATTCGTCACCAATAATCAGAAAATCATCTTTACCAAATCCACCGGAACCAAAACCGAGAAATTGGATACCATCGATTATCTCAAAAACATTTCCAGAGTTGCTAAGATTGGGACGCAGTTCCTTATTAATAGCCATTTAGTTATATCTCCTTGTATACTAAAATAAATTTTTCTAGATCATTATATATTTAATAATGAGAGTGATTCTCAATATTAACAAATAATAAGTAGAATACAAGAATAATATGAATTAAATCGTGATCATTAATTACTATGACTGAGAAATTTAAGAGCACCTTACAGCACGCACAGGATCTTATTTATACCGGCAATCTAAATGAGGCAGCCAAAATACTTGATCCCTTAAAAGATGAGCATCCATTGTCACCTGATGTTGCCAAATTATGGTGCTCCATGGCAATGCGAGCTGGACGAGCATTGGATGTTCCTGCCTATGCGGCAAATATCTATAACCATGTCCAAGGTGATTTCCAGAAAGCTCGCTGGGCGCAACTAATGGGAACAGCAAGCTTTCTCTTACTTGACTTGACAGCGGCTCATGCTCACTTTACTACCGCACTAAATCATTTGACGTCATTAGCCAAATCTGGGAAAGCTCCAGCTAGAAAGAAACAAACGAAAGAACAGGCAGATACAGAAAATATTTTCACCTCTGGCAAAGCTGAACAGTTGTTATGGACAACCTGTGCAGAATTGGCATCACAAGGAATACCTGCTTTTCCTTTTGCTGGTACCTTGCTCGGTTTAGTTCGTAATGGTCATCTGCTAGAGTTTGATAAGGATCTGGATATTGCAGTATGGATTGAATCCTGGGAAGCATGCTGCAAGACCCTTGAAAAAATGGGATGGTCCAAGGTACCAATGGGTTTCGACTACAGCAATTACCGCGATTATGTGCACTCAGAAATTGGAATAACCCTTGATCTATGTGGTCTACAGCATAGAAGTGATCATAAAATCATAGGAGGCTTCTCTTTGCCAGATCACCCGGCAGAATATCAACGGGTTTCAGTCTTTCCTAAATTCGATTTAATACAACACAGCACAGAGTATGGGAATGTATGGTTCCCTCAACCCCCCGAGAAAATTTTAACTGCCTTCTATGGTGATTGGCGTACCCCGAATCCCTATTGGGATACGGTCATATCTGCATTAAATCTTGAAAAATTTACTCTGTTGGTACGATGCTATGCTTACCACCGTCTAACTCAGCGTTGGCTATCAGGAGATCTGATCAAAGCATGGTCTTATGCTCACCAAATAGCTCTGAAAGATCCTGATGATGTAACCATTTTGCGCAGTCGCCAATGGCTAGAAAGAGCAATATCATATTTAGGCCAGGACATTCCATCATGGCCTAGGAATCGACCCCAGAAGCGTGTTTATACGCGGATGGTGGCGGATTTGTTTCATGAGGGTCACGTCAATTTCTTACGGGAAGCACGCGCACTGGGCACTCATTTAACGGTTTGTGTCGTTTCAGACGCGCGGGTTCTTGAAAATAAACGAAAACTCCCAGTCATGACTCAGGCTGAGCGTGCTGCAGTCGTTTCCGCTTGCAAGTACGTTGACGCGGTTATAACTGAGAGCCCCGTTCATACAACGCCAGAGTTTATGGAAAAACACGGCTTTGCAATTTATACGTTTGCCTGCGCTTCTGAGGAGGAGCTAATAGAAAAATATAAATTATGCATGACGCTACCACACCATATGATTAAAGAAATCGACTATACACCGGGCATTTCTACTTCTGATCTCGTACTGCGTATTTTAAATGGCGCAGGAAGTACAAACAAAAAATCTGAAAATTAAACAGAGGCTTACAAGACAATAATAATAGTTTGCATTTTTTCTATAAAAGCAAATATAATTAATAATAATTCTCATTAACAATATTGTTTTCTTTATATTTATAAGAGCAAACAACTTTCAAACCAATCGACAAAAGGCGTATTTCATGTATATTTGTGTCTGCAAGGGGGTTACTGATCATGCAATTCGCGAAGCTGTTCTTCAAGGCGCTGAACGGATGCGTGATCTTAAAGTCAGTCTGGGTATTACCGAACAGTGTGGCATCTGTGCCTGCCACGCAAAAAATGTGCTCGATCAAGCGTTAATGCAAGAAACACCGACCCATCCCCCTGGCACCTAACCCTACTCCGAGTCAACCTGTCTAAGGAAACAATTATGAAAGGGAATGCAGACATTATTAATTGGTTAAATCGTCAGCTATTAAATGAATTAACCGCGATCAATCAGTATTTTCTCCATGCCCGGATGTATAAAAACTGGGGATTTAACAAACTCGGCGAGTATGAATATCACGAATCTATCGAGGAAATGAAACACGCTGACAAACTCATTGAGCGTATCTTATTCCTGGATGGATTACCCAATTTACAGGATCTAGAGAAGCTTTTGATCGGCGAATCGCCGCAGGAATGCGTGGCTTGTGATCTCACTCTGGAAAATACCGCACGTAAAACACTGCTCGCTGCGATTGCTGCCTGTGAAACAGCTCAGGATTATGTTTCGCGAGAAATTTTTGAACATATTCTTGAAGATACAGAAGAGCATATCGATTGGCTGGAAACACAATTAGATGTCATGCAAAAGGTTGGTATTCAGAACTGGTTACAAAGCCATATGTAAATTTCTGTCTGTCGCTGGCATAAAACACCAGCGACATTCTAGCCAGCCAGCCTCCCCTCCTCCCAGGCAAGTCAGCCAATAATCTTCACCTGACTCTATCAGAAAATTAAAATGTAAAAAAACCAAAAAAATCAAATGAATAGTTTGATTTAGAAATGGAATAAGAGATACTCTCACTCGCCCTCAGCAAAATCAATCGCTCCCCCTAATTTGAGTTGCTCAGGTATTTTCAGACTCTCTTTGATATTAGTGAAATACGATCAATGTAAATTAGTGTACGGAAAAAATTCGTACCATGAAAAACTGACAAATCCCTCCAACCAAAAATAAGAAAATACTGCATGAACGATTAATGGAAAAGATGCGATAATCGCCCAAGATAACCAAGATTCATTACCCATGATGGATGCACGTTGCAGTGTTCATCATCCATGTCGATTGCTCACATAATGAGTCTATTAGAGGGGATGGCAAATGAAAGGGATTCTGAAACTTGCCTTTAAGCTTCTCGTAAACGACAAAGGTAAATATGCCGCCTTATTGGTGGGAATTACTTTTGCCGTGTTTCTCATGGTACAGATGACATCCATATTTACTGGTATCCTCACAAAAGCTTCCTCAACAGTCATTAACCTGGGAGCTCAAGTATGGGTGCTAGATCCAGCAGTAAATAACGTTGCAAGCAGCATCCCTATGCCCGATTATGTACTTGATGCCGTTCGCAGCATTGATGGTGTCAAATATGCTGTTCCATTATATTCCGGGGGTGCATTAGTCAAGCTTAAAAGTGGAACATTCCAATCCGTTACTGTTTTAGGCTTAGATGATAATAGTCTAGTCGGCCGCCCTGAACTGATCGAGGGTAAGATTGAAGATATCTATGCTGAAAATGCCTTCATCGTTGTTGAGGATACAGAAATTTCCAAATTAGAAAATCCTCGCTTAGGCACAGATTTTGAGCTTAATGATCATCGCGGCGTTATCGTGGGTATCGCCAAAGTAGCAAGTAGCGGCTTATTCGGAATTCCTACTCTTTATACGACATATAGTAGAGCGATTCAGTATATCCCATCAACACGATATACGATTGCTTTTATTCTCGTTGAACCGAAAAGTAATGACGCAATTCCCCATATTCAAAACCAAGTCAAGCAGTTGGGATATGAGGCACTCACCGAAGTAGAATTCATGCAAAAAATTTCCGATTATTATAAATATAAAACCGGGCTGGGAACAAATATTTTCATCATGACGATTGTGAGCTTCCTGGTCGGCCTATCAATATCAGGACAAACATTCTATACCTTCATACTGGAAAATCTCGAAAAATTTGGTGCACTGAAGGCAATCGGTATCAAGGGAAAAGAACTCGTTTATATGATTCTTTTTCAAGCTGCACTCGCAGCGGGTATTGGATATGGATTAGGAGTGGGTTTTTGTACTCTTATCATCACCATCGCAAAACTCAAGGTTCCAGATTATTCCGCCAATATTACTTTTACTACCCTGTCTTTTGCGTTTGTAATGGTTCTGATCATCGCTGGAATCTCGAGTTATGTTGGAATAAGGAAGGTGTTAAAGATTGAGCCTTTCGACATTTTTAGAAGCTGAATCAAACTGACTTCAAAATCGGATAGTCAAAATATAGCTCATAGAATGAATGAGTTTAATTATGGAAATGCTATCTTGTCAGATAAAACGGCCATAAGCATTACCTGATTTAATTATTCCAGTTTTTTATAAATTAAATAATGACGTGAAGCCTGCAATCTCTGCTAATGAATTAACGAAATGGTTTGGTGAAGGTGATCTCAGAACCTTTGCGGTAAGAGAGGTCAGTTTCGAAGCTTACTTCGGGGAAATATTATTTATTGTAGGGCCATCAGGAAGCGGAAAAACGACATTATTGAGTATGATTTCTGGTGTGCTACGTCCAAATTCGGGAACCGTAGCAATAGATGGTGTGGATATCTGGAAGCTGACACCAGATCAGATCGCTGAATTCCGATTAAACAAAGTTGGCTTTGTTTTCCAGGATTATCATCTCTTTCCGCGTCTCACTACAGCCGAGAATGTCGCTATTCCTCTAATCCTGAAAAAACAGAACTGGGATGAATCCATCAAAGAAGCAGCACATTACTTAGAGATTGTAGGGCTCAAAAATAAGGCGGATCTTCCGCCGGTGAAGTTGAGCGGTGGGGAGCAGCAACGTGTTGCATTAGCTAGAGCTTTGGTCAGTCAACCGGATTTAATGATCTTTGATGAGCCCACCGCCTCGCTGGATGGGGATACCGGACGGCGTATCATGGATTTTGTGAAAAACAACATTCTCACAGATAAGCGATGTATATTGATTGTTACTCACGATAATCGTATTTTTGAGTATGCCGACAGGATGATGAGAATGGAGGATGGCAAAATTGTCGGTATCGAGCAAGGGAGAAATGATTGAGAAACCAGATCATTATCGTCATTGCCATATGCGGAGTTATTGCTGGTTGGGTGAGCGCCTATCTATTCAGTACACAAAAGAAACCACAACCACCTCTTTTCAATCCGGCGCCCAACCCTTATGCCAAGGGGATCTACTCGACGGGCATTATCGAGAGCTATCAACCCACAGGAGAAAATATCAATCTTTATCCAGAAGTTGCAGGCGTCATTACTCAAATTTTGGTGGCTGAAGGACAAGCCGTTAAGCAGGGAGAGTCTTTACTCCAAATAGATGACTCAATTCAACGCGCAACTGTGGAGCAACAACGTGCACAATCCGAGGCAGCCTATGCGTTGCTGGAAGAATTAAAAGCCCAACCGAGAAAAGAAGTTCTGGAGGTTTCTAAAGCGCAACTGGATTTTGCGAGAGCAAATCTAAAAACTGCTGAAACCCAATTAGAAAAACTGCAAAACTCCCATGACATGGATCCCAAATCGGTCAGCAAAGATAGTCTGGATAATGCGATCAATGCCGCCAAGGTTGCCAAGGCCAGTCTTGAGATTGCCCAGAGAAATTACAATCTGATTAAGGCTGGAGCCTGGAGTTACGATATCCAAAGCCAGGAACGGCAATACATCGCTTTATCCAAAGCTTATCAGGCTGGCAGTGCTTTGCTGGCCAAGTATACTATTAGAGCACCAGTCAATGGCGTCATCCTGTCAATAAGAGCTGCAGTGGGTAGCCATATATCACCACAAGGTGTCTATGATACCTACACAGAAAATTTCAAACCCATTATTGCCATGGGTAATGCAGAAGACAATCTGGCCGTTAGATGCTATGTCGATGAGATCCTGATTCACCGACTTCCTGATGGATCAAAAATGAATGCGCAAATGTCGATTCGAGGTACCAACATTCGTGTTCCTCTGCAATTCATTCGTTTGCAACCCTATGTTTCACCAAAGATCCAATTATCGAATCAACGAACAGAACGAGTGGATGTCAGAGTATTACCGGTTCTTTTTCAGTTTGAAAGACCAAAGGATTTTCAGTTATACCCTGGTCAGCTGGTAGATGTTTATATCGAAGAGAGTGAATGATAGCGAAAACCCAAGACCATTAATTCCATTTCCAAATCAAATATGACGCCATGACGCGAAGACGAGCCGCAGACAGTATAAATAATACGGCAAGATAAAGCCGACAAAGTCAGGTTTAATTTAGGAATGGAATAATAATGGATCTTGAAAGAAAGGGCGTACGTTGGAGAACGAGGACCCGTAAATGTACGAACATTTTTTTCATGTCAAGGCAAAGTGCATAGTAGGCGGACTTTGGGTAGTCTGGCTACTGACAGCTACAGGTTGTGCTGTTGGACCCGATTTTGTTCGCCCGCAACCACCAGAAACTGATCGCTATATACCTGGCAAACAATTGCAAGAGACTGTCTCGGTAGATGATCAGATCCAGTATTTTGAGCACGGTGCTGAGATTGCGGCTGATTGGTGGCAGTTATTCAAGTCTCCTAAACTAGATGCATTGGTGAAGGAGGCAATCACCAATAATTCAACCTTACAAGCGGCACAGGCAGCTTTACAGCAAAGCCAGGATAATTTGCGTGCAGGTTACGGGACTTTCTATCCGCAGATTGATCTCACAGGAGGGGTAAGTCGCCAAAAATTCTCGACTGCTCGCTTTGGGATCCCTGCTAGCGCAGTATTCAATCTTTACACACTTTCTGCCACCGTTAGTTATACCCTAGATGTATTTGGAGGCCAGCGGCGTACTGTAGAGAGCCTCAGCGCCAAGAGGGATATGCAACGCTATACAGTACTAGCTACCTATTTGACTTTAATTGGCAATATAGTGAATACCGTGATTGCCCGGGCAGGTTACGAAGCTCAGATTCAAACAACCCAGCAATTGATTGAATCACAGCAAGCGCAAATCAAGCTTACTGAATTCCAGTTGCAAGCAGGCATCATCACCTACGAAAGTCTAGTCAACTTGAGAACACAGCTCGAAGTACTGGAGGCCTCGCTCCCCCTGCTCAAACAAAAGTACAGCCAAGCGGAGCACCTACTTGCTACATTGATCGGTCAGCTCCCAGGAGAACGTGAGCTTCCAAGAATAGATTTGGCTGACCTCTCATTGCCCACTAACCTACCCCTGACGCTACCTTCCAGCTTGGTACGCCAGCGCCCTGATATTTTACTGGCTGAGGCTCAGTTACATGAAAACAGTGCTAATATTGGTATTGCTACTGCAGCGATGTTTCCCAGTTTCACCTTGAGTGGTACTTATGGTCAAAATAACCGCAATCTCCTGGACATTTTTCTAAGTAGTGGTAACTTCTGGAGCATCGGCACCAATTTTGTTGCACCGTTATTTCGTGGTGGCATCTTATGGTTTCAGCGTAAAGCGGCAATCGATGCCTATGAACAATCCCGTGCACAATATCGTCAAACTATCCTTGATGCCTTAGGTCAGGTGGCTGATGTTTTGCTTGCATTGAAGTATGACGCTGAAGCACTGCAACATCAATCACAAGAACTTAATTTAGTGGAAGAAAGGATACAGTTAATGCAGACTAATTATCAGGCGGGTCTCGTTAATTACCAACAAGTTTTAATTACACAAAGTCAGTATTTTCAAAGCAAGTTAAACTACCTCCAAACATTAGCCTTGCGTTTCCAAGACACTGCCGCTTTATTTGTGGCGCTGGGTGGCGGATGGTGGAATTTTGAAGGAAAAAAACTATCATCCCGAGATAGTGAAATCTTATTCGATGTTCAGCTATTAGAAGAAACGGATAAAGTAAAAATGGAGTACTGATTCATTTTTCTCCCTTCAACAAATCCATTCAACCTGGATTCCTTAGTTGGACGGGACGAAAAGATTATAATATTCATAATGTTAATACCCACATGAGTGATCAACTAAGGAATTTAGGTTCAAACCAATATCTTCCAGGAAAGGTATTCACCCGAGCGCAGCGGAACCAGTGATTCTTCCCCAAATTTCAGTTGCTCAGGAATTTTCCAGCTTTCCTTGATCAGGGTCACACGATCAGTATTACGCGGTAGGCGGTAAAAATCCGCACCATGAAAGCTGGCAAATGCTTCCAGCTTATCCAGCGCACCTGCTTGTTCAAAGGCTTCTGCGTAAAATTCAATCGCTGCATGGGCAGTATAAATACCCGCACATCCACATGCACTTTCCTTATTCGATACTGGATGCGGAGCACTATCTGTGCCAAGGAAGAATTTGGGATGACCACTGGTCGCGGCCTCAATCAAGGCAAGGCGGTGAGTTTGCCGTTTCAAAACAGGCAAACAATAATGATGGGGGTGAATTCCACCTAAAAATAGAGCATTGCGATTGAGCAACAAGTGATGAGCAGTGATAGTAGCCGCGATGTTTTCCGGGGCTGCACGTACAAACTCGACAGCTTCACGCGTCGTGATATGCTCGAATACGATGCGTAGCCTCGGAAAATGTTGTATAAGCGGCTGCAGCACCCGATCGATAAAAACGCTTTCTCGATCGAATACATCGATCTCAGTGTCAGTTACTTCACCATGCACCAGCAGTGGCATGCCAAGCTGTTCCATTATTTCTAAGGTTGCTAAGCATCTTGCAATATCCGTCACACCAGCATCGGAGTTAGTCGTCGCACCAGCGGGATAGAGTTTGACTGCATGCACAATACCACTCTCTTTAGCCCGTCTGATTTCTGCTGGAGGAGTATTGTCAGTCAGGTAAAGGGTCATGAGCGGTTCGAAATGTTCCTGCATAGTCTCCGGCAAGGCCGCAAGAATACGTGCTCGATAGGCTGCTGCCATCTCAACGGTGACAATCGGTGGTCTGAGATTGGGCATGATGATCGCTCGGGCAAACTGTCGAGCAGTATTAGGCAAGATATCCTGCATTTGCTTGCCATCACGCAAATGCAAATGCCAATCGTCAGGGCGAGTAAATGTTAGAGTTGTTCCCATAAAAGTGTCACGAGTCCTTTGATAGCTTGGATAATGCTTCTTTCTTAGACAAAGCAAATGCATACAACTTTTTCTTGTTTTCTCCGGTAATCTCGGCTGCCAGTTGTACTGCCTGCTTCAAGGGCAAATTTTTCATCAAGATATGCAGCGTATGTTCTGCCTGCTCGGTAATCAGTTTGCTATCTTCTATTGCTGCTGGAGACAGTAGCAATATGAATTCACCCTTTTGCTGATTTTCATCAGATTGCAGCCATGTCAGGGCGTTACCCAAATCGGAGGTATAAATTGTTTCGAATAATTTTGTAAGTTCCCTGGCAATTGTTATCTGACGCTGTTCACCAAACACTGCAATCATGTCAGTCACACATTCCAGCAAGCGATGCGGTGCTTCATGAAAAATCAGAATACAGGATGTTAAGGATTTTAATGGTTCCAGCTTGCGTTTGCGTTCACCGGGCTTAGTCGGCAGAAAGCCATAAAATAAAAAATGAGGTGCTACTGTGCCCGAGGCCGAGAGCGCACACACGGCTGCATTTGCCCCTGGAATGGGTACGACCCGATAGCCTTGTTCTCTGACATGATGAATCAACAGCGCACCGGGATCAGAAACACCGGGGGTCCCTGCATCCGTTACCAAAGCAACTGATTTTTGTGCTGCCAGCATAGTAATGATTTTCTCGGTAGCAGCACGTTCGTTGTGTTGATGCAGTGTAATCAGCCGGGTATGAATCGCGTGATGCACCAGCAAGCGTTGTGTGATATGAATATGCTCAGCCGCAATGACATCGACTGCCGCCAACACATCCAGTGCGCGCAAACTGATATCGCGTAAATTTCCAATCGGTGTGGCAACTACATATAATGTGCTTTTGGTCAGCATTCTTGATGTTGGTCGGTTTCTTATTTCATTTCCAAATTAAACATGACGCAAGAGCGAGCTGCGAACAGTATAAATAATACGGCAAGGAGAAGCCGACAAAGTCAGCTTTGATTTAGAAATGGAATTATCCTAGATTCCTCAGTTGATCGCTCATTTTGATGTTAACATTATGAATATAATAACCATTCCTATAAATTTCATTCTCACCTTCTGGGTGTTTCCGCTACGGGACGGATTGCGCGATTTTGCAAGCACATGGCTGCGTTGCAACTCCTTGGAATGGAACGACCATTCCGCGTCGTTGCGCCTTGCCCTGCACTCGCAAAACCACACACTCCATCCCGCCCTACTGAGGAATCTAGGATTATATTTTCCAATACGAATTGTCGCACAACCTCAACATATTCAGACTCCAAAAATAAGTCACCATGAAAGGAAATGATGCAGAACACTTGGCCGCCCTGTTCTTGCAACGTCAGCACCTGGTTCTACTCGAAAAAAACTACCGCTGCCGTTTTGGTGAAATCGATCTCATCATGCGAGAGGGAGCAACATTGGTTTTCGTCGAAGTCAGAATGCGATCAAATAATTCCTTTGGCGGTGCTGCAGCCAGCATTACGACAGCCAAGCAAAGCAAGCTCATTCGTGCTGCCCGACACTATCTATCCAGATTGAACGCTACACCTCCCTGCCGGTTTGATGCCGTCCTGCTGACAGGTCATCATGATCAGAAGATAGAGTGGATTAGGGATGCGTTTGGCGAATAACTAATCATCCTATAAACCGCTTTTAGGATGATACCAATTCTAAATCAAAAATGGCTTTGTCAGTTCCACCTCATTCTTAGTTTGAGAATGGGATTATCAGTATCTTATTCCATTTCTAAATCAAACCTGACTTTGTCGGCTTCTCCTTGCCGTATTATTTATACTGCCTGTGGCTCGCTCTTGCGTCATGTTTGATTTGGAAAGGGAATAAGTCATTACAAATTGATACTGCGTCCGCCATCCACTACAATGATCTGACCGGTAATAAACGGTGCATCCGCAATCAGGAAATACACTGCTTTGGCAATATCCTCGGGCTCTCCCATACGCTTGAGCAGCGTCCTGTCTATGATCTCTTTGCGTAACGATTGATCAATCCATTCTTCATGCTCTGGCCACATAATAGGACCGGGCGCTACGCCATTGACACGAATAAATGGAGCCAGCTCCAAGGCGAGCGATCGAGTAAGCGCAGCCAATCCACCCTTGGCTGCGTTATAAATCACATAGTTTTTTAAAGGATGTTCCACATGGATATCCACGATATTAACAATGCAACCGTGCTGCTTTTCCAAATAAGGTACCGCTGCTTGGGATAAAAACAAGGGCGCTTTAAGATTGCTACCGATCAAATCTACCCAAGCTTGTTCAGTCAGCTGACCAATCGGTGTAGGAAAGAAACTGGAAGCATTGTTCACCAATGCATCCAGTTTACCAAACCGCCGCACAGTTTCCTCAACCAAACCTGGAATTCGCTCCATCTCTAGTAGATCGGCCTGAACCAACTCAACCGAGTCTGGGCGCATTTGTTCGAGAGTTTGTCGTAACATTTGTGCATCATTCTGTGAAGAGCGGTAATGTACCATCAGATTCGCACCCTGAGCATGCAATTTGCGACAAATGGCCGCTCCCACCCGTTTCGCCCCGCCTGTAACCAGAATCACTTTATTTTTCAAAGTCATTCACTATTCCCCTTTCACATGCGCAACATCATTTATAATCTTTTTTTATAATCTACCATAAACAATACCGTTCCACCCACATGCCTCCCATTACTTTACCTTCCCCCAGCGAAATCGCACTTCAACATAGTGAAGCGTTACAAAACACTATTCAGACAAGAATTAATACCGCAGGTGGCTGGATTTCATTTGCCGATTTTATGGAAGCTGCGCTCTACACGCCTGGTATGGGCTACTACAGTGCTGGCGCCACTAAATTTGGTTATGCCGGCGATTTTGTCACGGCACCAGAAATCTCTTCATTATTTGGTAAAACTATCGCGCGGCAGGCTGCGCAGGCATTTGAATTGGTTGGTTACAGCGATATTCTGGAGTTTGGCGCAGGCTCCGGCAAGCTGGCGCTTGATCTGCTGCTTGAACTGGAGCAATTGAACCATTTACCAAGACAATACTTTATCTTGGAAGTTAGCGCTGATTTACAGCAGCGGCAGCGCGAATTATTCGAAAAATATGTGCCGCATCTTGTTTCATCCGTTCAATGGCTTACCAGCCTGCCATACGAATTTGACGGACTTATGCTGGCCAATGAAGTGCTCGATGCTATGCCAGTTCATTTGGTGGTATGGCAAGATCATCATCTCTACGAACGCGGTGTTACCTGGAATCAGCAGGCTTTTGAATGGCAGGAGCGTCCTTTGATTGCCGGAGAGCTGTTTGAAATTACCCAGGAATTACCACCATTTAAAGATGCAATGAATCACGATTCCTTCCGCTACCTCAGTGAAATCAGTTTAGCTAATCGACATTTCATGCGCAGTCTGGCGCAGATACTGCACCGAGGAGTGATTCTGCTGATTGATTATGGCTTTGGACAAAGCGAGTATTATCATCCGCAGCGCAGCCAGGGCACACTGATGTGTCATTATCGTCACCATGTTCACGATGATCCCTTTTATTTGCCAGGATTGCAGGATATCACCAGTCACGTTGATTTTAGCGCGATCACCGAGGTTGCAATGGATAGCGGTCTGCAGCTACTTGGCTATACCACCCAAGCACACTTCTTGATCAATTGCGGTATTACTGAGATCCTTTCTCAAACACCAGCTGACATTCCTCACCAATACTTGCCATTAGCCAATCAATTGCAAAGATTAGTCAGTCCAGCTGAAATGGGTGAATTATTCAAGGTGATCGCTTATGGCAGAGGAATTAATCAACCACTAATGGGATTTATCCACGGGGACAAAAGCCGGTTATTGTGAAAGAAATCAACCCAAAAACCGCCGTTGGACGGAGTGGAGCGTGCGGTGATCCAGGTGCGAGGCAAGGCGCGATGAGGCCGCAGGGTCACCCCCTGCAACGAAGAGCAACGCCGCATTCGCGCCTGGAGCGATATACGATGCACCTCGTAGCGGCCTCACCGTTCTGGTGAATGAGAAAATCTCGAAAATGCTTCTATATGTCATGAGCTTAACTCACCAATCAAGCGGTCAATGGCGGTTTTTAGGTTCAATATTGAGGTGAAAATGTGCCACCCAGTTCGATATCCGCATGTTTTACCACCGATAGCAGCGTAGCGCAGGCCGCACGCATACTCGGCGCAAGACGCAGCAAGGTACTCACATTGACGGATCGGCGCAAAATCAATGTCAGCAAGTGGGGAACGTTCACACTGCCATCAGGATAGACTGCATCCATTAAGGTGGGTGGAGGGGAAAACTCGAGAGGATCGGTAATAGCACGTACCGCTACAAAGGGTATACCCGCATTGGCTGCGATCTCGGCGATGGCCCCGCTTTCCATATCGACCGCACAGGCACCATTTTTTGCAGAAAATTCCCGTTTCTCGGCTTCCGAAGTCAACACCTGCTGACTGGTAGCCAAGGTACCTCCCGCGACTTTCACGTGCTTAGGCAGATGCTGCATGATGCGGGCACGCCATTCTAAGGTAACGGGGTGAGAATATTCCGCATGGATACATTCGGGAAGAACTAGATCACCAGGACGTAAAGTTTCATCCAATGCACCCGCCACGCCAAAGCTCATGAGGGCTGATACCCCTCGGTCGCGCAATCCAGCTGCAGCTTGCCGGGCAGCTTCGCTCCCCATACCACATACCCAGATTGCCGTTCCTTCTCTGAGATGGACCATTTCGTTGAAAGGCAGTCGGCGTGGGGTGATGCATTTTGCTTCCGCGCGCATTGCCGTGACAATGCCTACCAGGCTCACGAAGGATTTCTCCCAGTCAGCGCACGATATCGTATCAACGCCCACAAGGGGAAATATTTTGAATAACCATGATATTTCAAATAAAACACGCGAGGAAAGCCTGGTGCCGTAAACCATGGCTCGTACCATAATCCATCAGTACTCTGCGTCTTGATCAAATATTTAATCCCTTTCTCAACTGCATGGTTGTGTACTTCTCCAGCAGCCATCAGACCAAGTAATGCCCAAGCAGTCTGAAACGAGGTACCCTGCTCTAATTGTCCGGCGCGCTGCGGATCGAAATATGTATCATTGGTTTCGCCCCAGCCACCATCATCACGCTGAACAGATTTTAACCACTGAACCGCACTGCGAATAGCCGAATGCTCCTTATCAACATTTGCTAGCCGCATGGCTTCCAACACCGACCAGGTACCATAAATGTAATTGCTTCCCCATCGACCAAACCAAGCGCCACTGGTTTCTTGCTCGCTAAATAAATAGGCTAGACCACGTTCCACTACTTGCTTATATCGCTGATCGCCATGCATCGCCAGAAAACCGGTACAACGAGCGGTCACGTCACTAGAGGGCGGATCAAGTAACGCACCGTGATCTGCAAAAGGAACCTCATTCAGATAATAATAAGCATTATCAATGTCAAAGGCGGCAAAGCCACCATTACTTGATTGCATGCCTGCAAGCCAGTCTGCTGCCCGCCTCACATTCTCTTGATAGTCAACGGAGCCAGCTTGATGCAACGCCCAAGCAACCGCTGCAGTATCATCCAGATCCGGGTAATGTGGATTGGCATACTGAAATGCCCAGCCACCGCCTGGCAAATCTGGCCGACTCTCACGCCAATCCCCAGGAGCATCAAGTATTTGATTAGGAATAAGCCAATCAAGGGCTTGTCGAATAGGTCGCTGATCAGCTTCTCGATCCTCTTGTAAGGCAAGACAGGTCAAAACGGTATCCCAAACCGGGGAGGTGCAAGGTTGGCACCATGCACGTTCACCTTCATCAACCAGCAAACCCTGAAGCGCTAAACGGCATTGCTGGCGATAGGGATGATCGTCAGCATAACCAAGTAACGCCAGTGCCTCATAAGCATTGACCATGGCAGGGAAAATTGCACCTAAACCACATTCTCCGTTGAGTCGCTCGATCACCCATTGCTCTGCACGACGTAATCCCCTTTTCCGTACAAAGGATGGAATCAGAGGTTCAAGTTTTGCGCCAAAGCGTTCCATATACAAAAAAAATCGATTAAGCGGGGTACGGATTGGGAAATAGTCTCGTTCCTCTTCGGGAGGTACCGTAAATAATTCACGGACATGAATGTTCCTGGGATTAGCTGCCTTAGCTTTCAAAGTACAGAGAATTGAAAGTGGAATCATGACAGTACGCGACCAGTATGCCACTTTTCTGAGATGGAAAAAAAACCAGCGCGGGAACAAAATAATCTCAACAGGAACAAACGGAACACCCCGCCAGGGTATCTGACCATACATGGCAAACAATAATCGGGTAAACACATTGGCACGTGCTGCCCCGCCATGTGCCAGAATGGTAGAGCGGGCGCGCACCATATGTGGCGCATCGAGAGAATCTCCAACAAGCTTCAATGCATAATAAGCCTTGACGCTACAGCTTTGATCAAATGCACTGCCATAATAAAGCCCCCAACCTCCATGCACCATATCTTGTTGTTCACGAATAAAGCGAGCCAGTTTGTTTTCCAGGACAATATCTACTTCATCCATGAAATGCATCATGAGGATGTATTCGGCAGGAATCGTGCAATCTGCCTCTAAAGGAAAACACCAATGACCATCTTTCTTTTGCGAGTCAATTAATGCGTTGCGTGCTGAAGAGATTGCGTTACTCAGCTTTGTCGTATTAACTTGGTCTATAGTTGAATTGCTTGATTTCAACCATTGACCCATCAGGGCTGTCTTTTTTATGTTTATAAAGTCAAAGATTTGTTGTGACATTCTAGACATAAATATTAAAACCTCTATTCAACATATTGAAATATAGTTATTTTTAAAGATCTCTTTTTTGTTCAACTTAAATACAAAATTCTGATATCCAGTTGGGTTATATCACAACAAAAAAGAATCGCTACAAAAACAAATCACTCCAGAAACTGATCTATTTAGCAACATCATTCCCCTCTTTCTCATCATCCACCTCTTCTATGTCTATATAAAGATGATTATAACGATCGGTGGGAGGGTTACCATCATAAATCAGGAATTCACGCTGCTGTGTATAAGCTTCGCGTACAAACAAGTAAGGATCCAAAGCCGATTGATCACGAATTTTCATTGGCCCTGAAAGTCTTGCGCGTTTGTCTACAGCTCTTAAAAATAGAATGGGGATTATCGCAGGTCCACTGATTACATAACTCGCGTAAAACAAAGCATCAGTAAAGATACTCACCGGCAAATCCATGATATCTCGACTACTACTTGGTCCATGAATGGGAACAAATAGATAAGAACCGCTATTTAGCCCCCATACAGCCAATGTTTGCCCAAAATCCTCGTCATTTTCCTTAAAACCCATATGGCCTGCCATATCAGCGAGTCCAAATATACCGATGGTCGAATTGATCACGAAACGCATGCTGTCCTCGAACCCCTGGCGTACTTTCCCCTGCAGAAAAGCATTCAATGCTACATTTGGATAAGCAAGGTTTCGATAAAAATTCCCAATAGGACGCTGTATTGCATTAGGAACATGCTCTATATAAACATCTGCCACTGGCTCCAAAATCTTTCGGTCAATCACATCCGTAAACCAATAAGATTTACGATTAATGGATTCATAAGGATCAGCTACCTCCATCTCATTTTGATTTTTGGGTGTAGAAGTGCACCCTGTACAGAAAATGACCAGGATAGACAACAAGATAACAGCTAAATGACTTTGTCTCATATCCAGAACCAGCTTTTTATCCTGCCAAAGTGATTGGTTAGGACATAGCCATTAAAATACTTGGCAGAATGGACTAAACAGAAATCAATAAACATGATGCATCACATATTTTTGTGTAGTGGTAGAGTACGCGTCACGTACCCTTCTTTAACCAACCATTCAATTTGATCAATCAGGGCCTGACGTATTGAGCTTTGCTGAAAACCCAATTCTTGCACAGCTTTATTACTCTCGAAAAACATGGAACGAGCTGCGAGCCTGACACCCGTCAGTGGTGCCCTGGGAGGTTTATGAGTAATATAGTCAGCTGTCAATTTAGAAAATGCTTCCACAATTAGAGTCAGCCAGTGAGGAATGCGAAATTTTGGCATAGCCAATCCAGTAATATCTTGAATCAACAGCAATAAATCACCCAAAGTCAGATTCTCATTGCCCAGAATGTAACGCTCCCCTGGACGGCCATACTGAGCTGCCAGAATATGTCCTTTGGCTACATCCCGCACATCAACCAGATTAAATCTACAATCAAGATAGGCAGGTATTTTACAATTTAAAAAATACAGAATCATACGCGTGGGAGGCGTAATCCTTCGATCTCCAGGTCCTATAGGTAATGTCGGAGAAACAATCACTACTGACAATCCATTCCTTGCAGCGTTGAATGCTGTTTGTTCCGCAAGAAATTTTGAACGACAATAAGGTCTTGGCATTTCATTCAGTTCTCGCCTGACCGAGGAATCAATAGGGTGATCTCCTTGTTGCTTACCAGTTAATATTGACTCAGTAGAAGTATATACCACAACGTCCAGATCCGCTCGTGCCGCCTCTGACAATACTTTACACGTCCCTTCATAATTCACACCTTGAATACGCGTTTGTCTTGCACCCATAAATCCGAATTTCCCGCCAAGTGATAGAGACGTTGCACACCTTTTAAGGCATGACGTACCGTATCAACATCAGTCACAGAACCTCGTATTACTTCCACGTCACTCGATAGAGAGATATCTTCAAGCTCTAATACTTTTACTGTCTCACCTTGTTCCAGCAGCTGCCTTACTAGATGTGCCCCAATAAAGCTCCCTCCCCCAGTAATGAGGGAGCAACCCCAATTTAACAAAACAATCCCTTTAAATCATACATTAGACAGGAAAGCACAACTTATAAACAGAAACAGTAAGATGTTGTGGCAAAAGGTACCCCAAAAAAGCTCGACCAAATTCAGCTTATGTCACATCTTACTATATTTATCTTGTTTAAATTTGGCGCTCTCCGTGGACAACTTCAACCAGTTTTAAAGCTTGCAATTCCATTTCCATGACCAGTGCATCTACTTTGGCACGAAAATGCCGGTAGAAAATCATGCTGGGTATCGCCACAAGTATGCCAAAGGCAGCATTATACAATGCTACCGATATACCATGGGCAAGTTGTGCCGGATTACTACCTGTAGGCGCATTGGAACCAAAAATTTCGATCATACCAATCAGTGTGCCGAATAACCCCATTAACGGACTCAAGGAAGCAATAGTTCCTAATGTAGTAAGATAACGATCAAGTTCATGCGCCACTCCACGTCCAGCTTCTTCGATAGACTCTTTCATAATTTCTCGTGAACTGTCAACATTCCTGAGCCCTGCTACAAAAATGCGTCCCAATGGTGAATTGTTCTCTAAGCGTGACAACATCTCGGCGTTTATTCCCGTTCTACGATACTCCTGTAATACTCTTGACAACAAATCTCTTGGAGCGACCTTGCTCAGACGAAGACTCCATAAACGCTCGCCGATAATGGCAATTGCAACAATAGAAGCAAAGATGATTGGCCATATCGGCCAACCGGCAGCTTGAATAATTGAAATCACGCGTTAATCCCCCAGATAGTGGCATTTAATATATTTTGTAATTACAAAATATTTTGTTCAATAAATCAGATAGATTGTGAAGAATACTTAAGTATTGAACGACTAGTTCGATGTGCCCACTACAGTAAAAATAAAGATTAGAAAGCAAATCAGGCCGTAATGTATCGTGACAATATATTTTCAGCAAGAATATATAAATATTTTTTTATTTATAATTTTTGTGGATAAGTTTATGTATATGAATATAATGAATAAATAATTTTATTAAAATATTATTTTTTTAATTTTTTATTTCAATAAAAACATTTAACAACAATATGTTACTTTAACATACTATTTTCTTAAAGATATTTTATTCATTAAACAATAATTAAGAAAAATATGGATTATTGTAAAATGATTAAATGAACTTTTCTTTTCAGCCTATTGGCTTTCAATCAGTATTAAGTGTCACCGAATTAAACCGGAGCGCAAGGGAAATACTAGAACATACCCTGCCGCTCCTATGGGTAAGTGGTGAAATTTCCAATCTTAAGCAATACCATTCTGGTCACTGGTACTTTTCTCTTAAGGATGCCAACGCTCAAGTACGCTGCGTGATGTTTCATCATAAAAATCAGTATCTGAACTGGCAACCTAAAGAAGGTATGCAAGTCGAGGTTCACGCTTTGGCAACACTTTATGAAGCGCGGGGTGAATTCCAACTAACCGTTGAAAACATTCGCCGCGCGGGGCTAGGATTACTCTATGAAGCGTTTGAACGACTCAAAGCTAAATTGGAACAAGCAGGACTATTCAACCCAGCTCACAAAAAAACACTGCCTACTTTCCCCAGGCAAGTCGGCATCATCACCTCACTCAATACTGCTGCATTACATGATGTGTTAACCACATTGCAGCGTCGAATGCCTGCATTACCCGTAATTATTTATCCTGCTCCGGTGCAGGGAGAAGGTGCCGCCGCTAAAATAGCCGCAGCAATCCACTTAGCCATGAAGCGGATGGAATGTGATGTGTTGATCCTCTGCCGTGGAGGCGGGTCAATTGAAGATCTGTGGGCATTCAATGAGGAAATTGTCGCACAAGCTATTTATGTTTGTTCTATTCCCATTGTAACGGGTATTGGCCATGAAACTGACTTTACTATTGCTGATTTTGTCGCAGATGTGCGCGCACCTACCCCTACAGGCGCCGCACAAATCATCTCTCCAAATGCTCAAGAGATATCCAATCACCTCCGTCATTTAAATCATCGCATGCAGCATGGAATACAACGTGGCATTGAGCGCCGCATGCAAATGATTGATTTGCTGACGCACCGTCTGCAACACCCTGGCGATCGTATTTTCAATCAAGTAAAACATCTTCAGCACTTGCGGGAAAGACTTTTAAATGCCTGCTTAAGGAATATGGAAGCATTCCGCTGGAAGCTAAATGAGTTTAATCGGCGGATGTATACCAGCGCACCCAATATTCCTATTCTGCTCAAGCAGCAATATGATATAGCGCTCCAGCTACGTCGCGCTGGTAAGCATAGAATCGAAATTTTAGAAAATAATCTTCAGCGCCAACAAGCGAACCTCGCTCATCTCAATCCGCAAGCAGTATTAGCGCGTGGTTATAGCATTACATATACAGCTGATGGGTATATCGTGCATGACTGGAAACAAATTCATTCGATCGATGATATCCGGATCACTTTTGCTAAAGGATGGGCTCAAGCCAGAGTAACTGAAACAGGAAAATAGGTGTTGATAGACAATTTAGTAATAGTTGATGCAGACTGTGGCAGTGCTATCTCACTGATAAAGATTTGCCTAATTTTTATTTATTTACAAATTTAAAAGGAATTTAACTAATAATGCCCAGAATCTTTCTTACACTTGGTTCGATCAATGCATTTTTATGCGTTCTTCTCGGTGCTTTAGGCTCACATGGCTTGAAACATACACTTACTACCGATATGCTCACTATCTTTCAAACCAGCGTGCAATATCATTTCTATCATGCGCTAGGGCTTATCTTAGTTGGATTAGTGTTGTTACTCAATTTGCCACAATCGCGACTATTGAAGTTATCAGGCTGGTTGATGTTTACTGGTATCGTGTTATTTTCAGGTACGCTTTACATCATAAGTGTCACCGGAATACGTGGGCTGGGCATAGTCGCGCCATTCGGAGGTCTTTCTTACATGAGTGCCTGGCTGTTGTTTGCCTATGCGGTATGGACAGGAAAATAAAAAGCAGCGTCAACTAATTAATTTACCACATGAAATTTCAGCATTTCTTTGCACCCTGCCCTCGCGGTCTTGAATCTGTGCTCGTCAGTGAGCTGGCACAACTCGGTGCTGCAGCTATTCAAACGTTACACGGTGGTGTTGCGTTCCAAGGCGATTGGCGCATCTGTTATCGTGCTAACCTGGAAAGCCGTGTTGCTAGTCGCATCCTATGGCAAATTGCCAGTCAACCCTACCATAATGAAGCTGATATTTATAACATCACTCATGCGCTACCGTGGCATAAATGGTTTGGCCCGGAACTGTCTATACGGGTTAATTTGGCCGCAATAAAATGCCCACTGCGCAGCCTGGATTTCGTCACGCTAAAAATCAAGGATGCCGTTTGTGACAAATTTCGGGATGTTTGCGGTCAGCGCCCGAATGTCGATACCGTCAACCCTGCCATCCGTATTCATGGTTTTCTTGATGGACAGACGTTTACCCTCTATCTTGATACCTCAGGCGAGGCGCTGTTTAAACGTGGCTTAAGGAAGAACGCTGGAGAAGCGCCCTTACGTGAAAATTTAGCAGCAGGCATTTTATATCTTACTGGCTGGCAACCCGGTATTCCGCTACTTGATCCGATGTGTGGCAGTGGTACATTCTTAATGGAAGCAGCCCAGATGGCTTGTTGCATTGCCCCTGGTTCAGGACGGCATTTTGCATTTGAGAAATTTAAACTACTGGATGCTGTATTATGGGAACAACTCAAACGATCAGCTCAGGCTCAACAACTCCCTCTTACACCTCAGCTCATTTTTGGTAGTGATTTATACGGCTATGCACTCGCTCATGCTCGCAACAATCTGACTGCCGCTGGATTGATCGATGTCGTCAGCTTGAAACAGGCCAATGTGCTGGAAATAGCTGCCCCAGCCGCAAGTGGGATTATCGTGACCAATCCTCCTTATGGGGTACGTATCGGTGAGCAGCAAGCGCTTGCACAACTTTATCCCAAGCTAGGAGATGTGCTGAAAAAGAAATTCTCTGGTTGGAACGCTTATATTTTTACTGCCGATCCACTCTTGCCCAAATTAATACGACTGACTGCATCACGTCGTATCCCATTATTTAACGGTGCTTTGGAATGCCGTCTGCTCGAATATAAAATAATCAGTGGCAGTATGCGAAAGAAAACTAAAACCATTGACTGTCAGCAATCTGATACCACCATATCTTGAAATATTATTTTCATAAAATTACCTATCGCTTAAATATCCCCTAATTATTTTCAACTGAAATGCCTTAAAGAAACAAACCGATGCGAATTATCTTTTTACTGATTTTTCTGAGTTGCGCAGGCTTGATTGGCTATGCGCTCTATCTGCAATGGGTAGAAGGACTACTGCCATGCCCCCTTTGTGTAGCACAACGAATTGCTTATTGGTGCGTCGGGCTGACTGCACTATTTGCTTTCCTACATAATCCCCAGAAAATCGCGCGTAGGGTATATGGCAGTCTAATGCTCATCTTTGCTCTGCTTGGTGCCATCATTGCAGGTCGTCATGCCTGGCTGATACGCTATCCTGACTCCTTTGAGTGTGGCATCAGCCCAGAGGAGGCTTTTCTGAATGCATTACCCATCGCTGAGTGGTGGCCTAGTATGTTCGAAGCTAATGGCGACTGCGCAGATGTCAGCTGGCAGTTGCTATCTCTTACTATTCCAGATTGGTCGCTTGCAGCTTTTTTGCTGCTGACAAGTGCGACTATTTTTCTGTTGCTGACTAAAAGAAGTTGATTCGAGAACTAGATAAGACACAACAATCACAAAGTACAGAAGTTACCTAATGCGTGGTAATAATCCCTGTCTATTAAGCAATACACTGCACTCATTCGGTATTTAAGCACAGACTAACCTCGAGGATGATGTTTAGCATGCAGTTGCTTTAATCTTTCCCTGGCAACATGAGTATAAATCTGTGTAGTAGAAATATCTGCGTGCCCCAGTAATAGCTGAACAACTCGCAGATCAGCACCATGATTGAGAAGATGTGTTGCAAACGCATGGCGCAAAGTATGGGGTGATAGCGATTTAACAATACCGGCCTGCTGGGCATGACGCTTAATTAGATACCAGAAAGTTTGGCGTGTCATGGTATCACTGCGGGCAGTCACAAATAATTTGTCTGTCACTTTATTATTCAACAGAAATGGACGAGCCTTTTTGACATAATCGTTGACCCAGTAAAGTGCTTCTTCACCAAGAGGTACCAAGCGTTCCTTGCTGCCTTTCCCCATGACACGCACTATACCCATATCCGAGTTGACTTGAGCAACTCTAAGGCTCACGAGCTCAGATACACGTAGTCCTGTGGCATAAAGTACCTCCAGCATCGCACGGTCACGCAAGCCCAATGGCTGCGTGATATCTGGTGCACTGAGCAATGTTTCAACTTCTGCTTCAGTTAAGCTCTCAGGTAAAGAGCGTGGTAGTTTAGGACTCTCGATATTGAGAGAGGGATCAATTCTGATTTTCCCCTGGCGCAGCAAGAAACGATAAAATCGCTTCATACTTGATAATTCACGACTCGTCGTACTGGCTTTGGCCAGAGAAGAAACTCTGCTGGCTAGAAATGCCAACAAATCAGAATGGGTTGCTTCGATTAGCGATCGTGGATCTTGGCTTTGTTTAACTAACCATTCGCCTAATTGCCCCAAGTCACTGCGATAGCTTGCCAGCGTGTTAGGTGATAAACCATCTTCGAGCCACAGAGCATCGGAGAATTCATCTAATAACTTTGCATTTACATCAGATAAATTCATGCGCATTCATGGTTAAGGAGCCAGCGTTTGATATTAAGCGGCATACCATCGCTTGCGTGCATGAAGCCTCCCAGGCCACCGTTCTTGGCGATGACACGATGACAGGGCACAACGATGGGAAGACGATTTGCACCGCATGCTTGCCCAACTGCACGGGGTGCAGAATGTAATTGATGGGCGATATCGGCATAGCTACGCGTTGATCCACATGGGATTTGCCGAATGGCTTCCCATACTCGCTTTTGATGATGGGTACCCCCGATATGAAGTGACAGATCAAAAACAAATGCCGGATCATCCAGATAGGCTAGCAGTTGTCGGCAAACTTCTTCTGCCAACGGATTAGTTGGTGCGAGTGGAGGAATATCCAATGGTAGATAATCGATATCGGTCAACCAATCTTCTTCCGTACAGATACCCAATACAGCAAATGGTGTGACCAATCTTGCCTGATAATCCTTCATTAATCGGGATTCCAAGCCTGCCTTTGCCTCACTTATTCTTTCCTCCACTTCAAACTACACGCTTAAACCTTTGACGAACTAGCGGAGGGTAGCCAACAAAATCGCGCACCCCTCCATTTATTTATTATTTTCCGCTTAGCACATTTTGCAAAAGCAAATCATTGAGTCTTTTGACAAAAGATGCTGGATCCTCGAGTTGACCGCCTTCAGCGAGTAATGCCTGATCGAAAAGAATATTGCTCCAATCAGAAAATTTCGCTTCTTCGTATTTTAGGCGTTGCACCATCGGATGATGCGGATTAATTTCTAATATAGGTTTGGTATTGGGCACCTTCTGACCTGCAGATTTAAGCAGCCGTTCCAGATTGCCACTCATATCAAACGTATCTACCACCAAACAAGCGGGCGATTCGGTCAAACGGAATGTAACCCGTACATCCTTGATTCGCTCACCCAATACTTCTTTCATTTTCGAGGTAAGCTCCTTGTACTCGTCCGCTTCTTTTTCTTGTTCTTTTTTTTCTGCTTCGTCTTCTAATTTACCGAGATCAAGACTACCTTTGGCAACCGACTGAAGTGGTTTTCCAGCATGCTCAGGTAGATTGGCAACCAGCCATTCGTCCACACGCTCAGACAGCAGTAAAACCTCAATTCCTTTTTTGCGGAATATCTCTAGATGTGGACTGCTTCGAGCAGCTTTTAGACTATCAGCAGTCACGTAATAGATTTTTTCTTGTCCTTCTTTCATGCGAGCAACATAGTTATCAAGTGATACTATTTGCTCGTCAGTATCACTATTCGTTGAAACGAAGCGAAGTAATTTAGCGATACGCTCTCGACTGGTGTAATCTTCACCTACACCTTCCTTCAATACCTGGCCAAATTCTTTCCAGAAAGTCTTGAATTTCTCGTGATCTTCTTCATTATCGCTATTGGCAAAATCTTCGACCAACCCAAGAATTTTTTTCACTGACCCTGCTCTGATATTATCAATATCTTTTGACTCTTGCAGGATTTCACGCGAAACATTTAGCGGTAAATCATTAGAATCAATGACTCCACGTACAAAACGCAAGTAATTGGGTAGCAATTTTTCTGCGTCATCCATGATAAAAACGCGTTTAACATACAATTTGATACCATGTCGACGTTCGCGATCAAATAAATCAAATGGTGCGCGTGATGGGATATAAAGTAACTGTGTGTACTCCTGTTTGCCTTCTACCTTGGCATGAACATAAGCCAGCGGTGGTTCAAAATCGTGAGCTACATGTTTATAGAATTCTTCGTATTGCTCCTTTGTAATTTCACTTTTAGGACGTGCCCATAAAGCACTTGCTTGATTGATAGTTTCATCTTCATCGGTAATTTTATATTCATTATTTTCTTGTGACCATTCTTCCTTTTTCATCACAATAGGCAAGGTAATGTGATCAGAATATCTGCGAATGATCGATCGTATTCTTAAACCACTCAAAAGCTCATCTTCATTTTCTCGTAAATGCAAAATTATTTGAGTGCCACGATCTTTCTTCTCAACTGTCTCCAGCGTGTAATCTCCTTCGCCGGTAGATTCCCACTGCACACCATGTTCAGCCGTCAAACCAGCACGACGCGTAATAAGTGTCACTTTATCCGCTATGATAAACGCAGAATAAAATCCCACGCCAAACTGTCCGATCAAATGCGCATCTTTAGCTTGATCTCCAGTTAATGAATTGAAAAATTCGCGCGTTCCTGATTTAGCAATGGTACCGATGTTATCGATGACCTCCTGCCTGGACATGCCGATACCATTATCAGAAATAGTAACTGTGCGTGCTTCTTTATCATAACTAACACGAATTTTTAGATCAGAGTCAGACTCATACAAAGCAGCATCTGTTAATCCTTCGAAACGTAGCTTATCAGCTGCGTCTGACGCATTAGAAATCAACTCACGTAAAAATATTTCCTTATTGCTGTATAAGGAATGAATCATCAGCTTTAAAAGCTGTTTAGCCTCAGCCTGAAAACTCATATGTTCTTTGTTTATTGCAGCCTGCATAGTTTTCTCCTTAAAAAATGCGGTAACATTGTGGGGGTAAATTGATAAATTTCAAGTTGCTAATTAAAGCAACAAACAGAAATAATTGGCTTCTTAAGTTTTATTTATTAATCAGAAAATTTCTAATCAACACAACCACTACCCCACGAAACTCAAGTTATGAAATTATCGCTATTTTTATTACTTTTTATCCTTATTTTTTGCAATAGCATACAAGCTGTTGCAGAAGATACAAAGTTGCCCTTGGAAAAAATCAAATTACTACCTGGCTTTTCCATCAGCTTATGGGCGAAGGTACCTGACGCACGCGCTCTAGCAATAGGCGACAAAGGAACTGTATTTGTCGGATCGAAATCTGCGGGTAATGTTTATGCTATCACGGATCATCATGGTAAACGACAAGTTAGAATTATTGCTAGCAAGCTTAAACTACCTTCTGGTGTGGCATTTCATCAGGGAGCATTGTATGTTGCAGCAGTAGACCGTATTCTTCGTTATGATCAAATTGAAGAAAATCTTGAGCAGCCGCCTCAACCCATAGTTGTAACTAATAGCTTTCCCAAAGAGACGTTCCATGGATGGCGTTTTATAGCCTTTGGTCCTGACAATTTACTCTACGTCTCAGTAGGCGCCCCTTGTGATGCTTGTGAAGCAGATCAATCTCAATATGCACTCATCTCACGTATTATGCCTGATGGAAGTAACTATGAAATTTTTGCTCAAGGCGTGCGCAATTCTGTTGGATTCGACTGGCATCCTGAAACTAAAGAGCTATGGTTTACAGATATTGGAAGGCACTGGATGAGTGGCAAATTGCCACCTGATGAGCTTAATCATGCACCTAGTAAAGGTATGCATTTTGGTTTCCCCTACTGTCATGCTAATAATATTCTTGATATCAAATTCGGAGCAAAGCGTGGCTGTGAGCAATCAACTCCACCAGCTATTGGGTTGGAGGCGAATGTATCACCAATGGGAATGCGATTTTATACAGGAAACATGTTTCCAAATGAATTCAAAAACCAAATTATCATTGCTGAGCATGGCTCTGTAAATCAGCGAACACAAACTGGACATCAGTTGGAATGGATACACATCGATAACAACAAAATGCTCAAAAAAGAGGTATTTGCAACTGGTTGGTTAGAAAACGGGAGCACCTGGGGAAAACCAGTGGATGTACTCGTAATGCCGGATGGTGCTCTATTAGTTTCTGACGATCAAGCTGGTGCCATTTATCGCATTAGCTATAGCAAGCCATAAAATTTAAAATGCTCCGCTACATTTTTTGGCGGAGCATTTTTGGGTACCTTAAACTGTTTGTTTTCTTAGCCAATCCTTCGTTCTTTTCCCCAAAAAAGGGGATTTAATTTTGAAGAGATTAAAGCTTTGGGTGCTATAGCTACTTCAAACTGACTTTTTGCCACAGCAAAATATCTACACAGATTATAAAATGTTAAGTAATCAGCATTAAGATTGATAGTTACAAAGTTTTGGCTATGCATCTACTGCTGAATAGCATAAAGACTCAGCCCCATGAGTGTTTGAGGAAAAATACCCAGTATGATCACTGCTAAACCATTAATACTGATCAAAACCTTGATATCCAGTCCAGACAAAATGGGCATATCAGTTTCAGGGGCATCGAAATACATAAATTTAATAATACGTAAATAATAAAATGCACCAATCAATGAAAGCATCACAGCTACTACAGCCAGCCATATATAATCAACACCTAATACAGCTTGCAGAACAGCTAATTTTGCATAAAAACCAATCATCGGGGGAATACCCGCCATAGAAAGCATTAAGAACATCATGATCAACGCCAGCCAAGAATTACGCTGATTCAGCCCTTTGAGATCACTGATATTCTCAGACTCAAAGCCTTCTCGTGAAAGTATCATGATGATACCAAACGCACCTAGCGTCATTAATACATAAGCCACAACGTAGAATAATGATGAGCTATAGCCATTTTCTCCAGCAGCAATAAAGCCAAGCAACACAAAGCCCATATGCGATATAGTCGAATAGGCTAACATCCGTTTAATGTTGGTTTGCACGATAGCAACGAGGTTACCAATGACCATAGATGCCACCGCTAGAATGACTAACATACCCTGCCAGTCGGTTACCAACTCTCCTAATCCATCAACCAGCAATCTCATAACGAAAGCAAAACCCGCTAGATTGGGAGCGGAACCCACAAATAGTGTCACCGCTGTAGGTGCACCCTGATAAACATCTGGTGCCCACATATGAAAAGGAGCTGCGTAGAGCTTAAAGGCGATTCCTGCAACAATAAACACCAAGCCTATAATCAATACAGCATGATCAATCGAGCCTGATTGGATAATCTCTGCCAGTTTGGTAGTATGCAAGGTACCAGTTGCACCATAAACCATGGACATGCCATACAGTAAAAAACCTGAAGCAAGCGCACCTAATACAAAAAATTTCATGGCAGCTTCAGTGGCAGCCGTTGAATCTCGCTGCAAAGCTACCATTGCATAAAGAGAAAGTGAAAGCAGCTCCAATCCCAAATAGAGCGTCATGAAATGACTGGCCGAAATCATGACCATCATTCCAAGCGTCGCAAACAAGGCAAGGCTAAAAAATTCACCTTTAAACATGCCCCGCACGCCGATGTAGATGCGCGAGTAGATCAGTACTACAGCCACAGTGGCATAAACCATCAATTTGAGTATGTCTGACAATGCATCATCAACAAACATACCCGAAAAGGTATGATTACTATTTGAAGAAAAAGTAGTAAACGTGAGTACTGCGCAACCAATCAGCGCAAATTGTGCCAGAAAAAAAGCAAAATAACGTCTCTTTTCTCCCACAATCAGATCAACAAGCATAACTACGCATACCATTACCAGCAAAAATATCTCTGGATAAGCAGGAGTAAAATCAGGCGGTAGAAAATCCATTAATTGTCCTCAAATTCTGGGGAGTTAATCCAAATATGTTGTTAAAATTTTTATAATTTGCTAATTGTCATATGTTCCAGCAAGTTACCAATGGTAGCTTGCATTATCTCAGTTAACGGAAGCGGATATACCCCTAACCATAATACTGCTAATGCCAGAATTGCTAATAACATAAATTCACGTTTAGAAATGTCTTCTAATGCTTCTACATTTGCATTTGCCACAGCGCCAAATATGACACGTTTATACATCCATAATGTATAAGAGGCTCCTAGAATAAGTGTCATAGCAGCAAAAAACGCATACCAGAAATTGACCTCAATAGTACCCATAATTACCATGAATTCTCCTACGAAACCACTCGTACCAGGTAAACCTGAATTAGCCATGGCGAATAACATGAAGAAAGCAGCAAATATTGGCATTTTATTAATCACACCGCCATAATCGGCAATCTGACGTGAGTGTAATCTGTCATATAAAACACCTACGCACAAAAACATCGCACCGGAAATGAATCCATGCGAAATCATCTGTACCATGGCACCTTCTATTCCGAGATCATTCAATAGAAAAAAACCGAGTGTTACAAAACCCATATGAGATACCGAAGAATAAGCAATAAGCTTTTTCATATCTTGTTGCATCAATGCTACTAATCCAATATATACCACTGCAACCAACGACAACAGGATCATCAAATCAGCAAGATATAAGCTCGCATCAGGCGCAATTGGCAACGAAAATCGCAGAAAACCATAACCACCTAGCTTCAATAATATTGCAGCCAATACGACCGATCCACCGGTTGGTGCTTCAACATGCGCATCCGGTAACCAGGTATGTACCGGCCACATTGGCACTTTGACTGCAAATGCAAGTAAGAAGGCGACAAATATTAGTATTTGCGGTGTCATTGCGAGCGGTAACTGGTGATAATCCAGTATTGAGAAACTACCATCGGACACGTGATACAGGTAAATCAGGGCAATTAACATCAACAGTGAACCCAGCAATGTATATAGAAAGAATTTGATTGCTGCATATACTCTGTTGGGGCCACCCCAGACACCGATAATAATGAACATGGGAATCAGCGAGGCTTCCCAGAAAGTATAGAAAAGAACTGCATCCAATGAAGCGAATACGCCGTTGACTATCCCTGACATAATCAGGAAAGCACCTAGATACTGGGAAATACGTTCACGAATAACTTCCCATCCGGCTATTACAATTAAAGGCGTAATAAAGCAGTTCAGTAAAATCAGTGGCATAGAGATACCATCAATACCCACATGATAATGAACATTCAACCGCTCAAACCAAACATATTTCTCTACAAATTGCATCGTACTCAATGTAGGATCAAAGCGCATATAGAGCGGTAGCGCTACAATGAAGCCGATTATTGATCCTACGAGGGAGAGCCAGCGTGCTAATAAGGGATTACGATCACTGCCAATCGCCAAAACAATCAGGCCAAAGATAATAGGTAACCAGATAACTAAACTTAATAGTGGGAATCCAACCAACATGATTATTCCATTTCGTTTACATGTAAATGCGTTTTTGTTTTTTTAGAGCACCATGAAAACTACCATCTGGTACTTTGTATTCTTTTTTCACACTATTTCTTTTCAGAAATAGAAAAGCCACAAATTCATTAAAATGAAGACACCTACAATCATGGTAAATGCATAATGATAAATGTAGCCTGATTGAAAACGTCGTGTCACAGAAGCTGTCAAAGCAACTACACGTGCTGTTCCATTGACAAAGAAACCATCAATGATTTTGACATCACCGATCTTCCACAAAGCAGATCCTAGCGCGCGCGTCCCACCAGCAAATAGCCATGAATAAATCTCATCGATATAATATTTGCGATCGAGCAAAGTATAGATTGGACCTGATAATCTCTTGATTTTGGCAGGTAATTCAGTTTTATATAAATATAAAAACCAAGCAGTGAGGATTCCACCTAGTGAAAGCCAGAAAGGTGCGGTTGAGAACGCATGCAACATCATTCCTATGACACCTGTAAATTCTGCTTCTAATTTTGCAATCGCTCCATGTGCCGGAAGTATCTTAATAGCTCCTGCAAAATAATCACCGAATACCATTGTTCCTATCAGCCAGCCAGCAGCAACAGTTGGTATCGCCAATACTATGAGCGGTACTGTTACAACCCGTGGTGATTCATGCAAATGGTCCCGCGTATGGGCATCCATTCGCGTTTCACCATGAAATGTCATGAACATTAAGCGGAAAGTATAAAGTGCAGTAACAAATACTGTTGCAAGTACACAAAAATGAGCGAACTCAGCACCTGGAATATTTGCAAATTTCACTGCTTCGATAATCGCATCTTTAGAGAAAAATCCCGAAAAACCGGGTACACCTGCACTTGCTAGTGCAGCAATGAACATTGTCCAGTAAGTGATGGGCATGTACTTTTTTAATCCTCCCATCTGGCGCATATCTTGCTCATGGTGCATTGCTATAATCACTGAGCCTGCACCAAGAAACAGTACCGCCTTGAAGAAAGCGTGAGTCATGAGATGGAAAATAGCGATCGAATAAGCCGATGCGCCTAATGCAACAGTCATGTAACCAAGCTGCGATAATGTAGAAAAAGCAACTACGCGTTTAATGTCATTTTGTACCACGGCAACCAACGCCATAAATAAGGTAGTAATACCACCTATTACCAGGATTGTTGATAGCGCTGCTTCAGACAATTCAAATAAAGGTGACATCCGAGCAACCATAAAGATACCGGCGGTTACCATGGTAGCTGCATGTATCAAAGCGGATATCGGCGTAGGGCCTTCCATCGAATCAGGTAACCACACATGTAAAGGGAATTGAGCAGACTTTCCCATAGCACCAACAAATAACAAGAGACATATGACTGTCATCAACATCCAGGATTGTCCCGGTATGATTTCTATGGAATGCGCAGCCATATGATTTGCATGAGCGAATACGATTTCGTAATCAAGTGTTCCAAAATACATCAGGACTAAAGCAATACCCAGCAAAAAACCGAAATCACCCACCCGGTTAACCAGAAAGGCTTTCAAGTTGGCATATATCGCAGTGGGGCGCGTATACCAGAAACCAATAAGTAAATAGGAAACAAGCCCTACCGCTTCCCAGCCAAAGAAAAGCTGTAAGAAGTTATTAGACATCACCAACATCAGCATGGAAAAAGTAAACAGCGAAATATAACTAAAAAATCGCTGATACCCAGGGTCACCATGCATATAACCAATGGTGTAGATATGCACCATCAACGATACTAAAGTCACCACTACCATCATAGTAGCGGTAAGCAAATCAATTAAAAATCCAATCTCGAAATGAATTTCGCCCAATACCATCCATGTATACACACTACCGTTATATGTATTACCTTGGTAAACATCGACAAAAATAACTAAAGAGGCGATTAGAGATATGAAAACTAATAATATAGTCGTCCGATGACTCCAAATTGTGCCTATAAAACGACCGAATAGTCCTGCAATGATTGCACCCATGAGTGGTGCCAGCGGGACCAGTAAATAAAGTTTTTCCATCTATGTTATAAAATATTAATTGTCAGTTATCAAACAGTTTTGTACTCTGTGAAGAGGCAAATGCTCCCCTTCTTAGCCTTTCAGCTCATCAAGATCATCCACATTAATGGTACGCAAATTACGAAAAAGCACTACCAGTATTGCAAGCCCAATAGCCGCTTCCGCTGCTGCCACGGTAAGGATAAAAAAAACAAAAATCTGCCCTGCTGTATCTTGGAGAAAATGAGAGAAAGCAACAAAGTTTATATTGACTGCCAACAGCATTAATTCGATAGACATCAATAGAATAATCACATTTTTTCTATTGAGGAAAATACCAACCACGCCTATCGCAAACAATATTGCACCAAGTACGAGATAATGAGATAACGATATCAACTAACCACCTTTTAATCTGAATATATATGATAAATGGTTTTATTTTTTTATATCTGCGTTACAACTTTTATTCTTTATTTTCAGAAGGCATAGAAATTATTCGTAACCGATCTTCTCGTTTAACAGCAATTTGCTTTGAAGGATTTGGTGATTTTTTATCAGTACGATAACGTAAAGTAAGCGCAATCGCTGCCACCATTGCTACCAATAAAATAACTGCCGCCAATTCAAATGCATAAACATACTCGGTATATATCAAACGCCCTAATTCTTTGGTATTACTATAATCAGCCTGGTGCGGTTGGGGAATTGGCATATTATCCAGATTGAACTGCCTTCCCATCAAAACCATACCCATTTCAATAGCTAAAACTAACGATAGTAATGCGCCAAATGGAAACCATTTCCAAAAACCTTCACGTAAACGATCAAGATTAATATCCAGCATCATGACTACGAATAGGAATAAAACCATTACAGCGCCTACATAAACTAATACTAATGTAATCGCAAGAAACTCAGCTTCCAAAAGCAACCATATTCCAGCAGAAGTAAAAAAAGCGAGTACTAACAACAATGCAGCATATACTGGATTACGTAGGGTAATTACCCCTAGCGCAGACAACACTAATACTCCAGAAAAAAAATAAAATATAAGATCCTGAAAATTCATGAGTGTCTTAATTTGTATGTTTATCGGTAAGGTGCATCGGCTTCTTTGTCTTTCGCGATCTGCTCTTCATAACGATCCCCAACTGCAAGAAGCATTTCTTTCGTATAGGTCAGATCGCCACGTATCTCGCCGTGGTATTCAAGTACCCGTGTTTCAACAATTGCGTCGACCGGACACGCTTCCTCGCAAAAGCCACAAAATATACACTTTACTAGATCAATATCATATCGAGTCGTACGTCGGGTTCCATCTTCTCGCTGGTCTGATTCAATGGTAATTGCCAAAGCGGGGCATACCGCCTCACACAGTTTACAAGCAATACAACGCTCCTCTCCATTAGGATAACGACGCAGCGCATGCAATCCACGGAATCGCGGCGATTGGGGCGTTTTTTCCTCTGGATAATGTACCGTGATCTTAGGCGCAAATAGATAGCGCCCAGTAACTTTCATTCCTTTTAATAATTCAAACAGCAGAAATGATTTTAAAAAATGTTTAATACGTTCCATTTCTCTTCCTCCCTTTATTTAAACCATAGGTTCAGTGGGAATAATTCTTTACTTGAGTCAGGTAGCTGCAACAGTACGCCCAATATAAGAATCCATATCAAAGTAATCGGAATAAAAATCTTCCAGCCAAGACGCATAATCTGATCATAGCGATAACGCGGAAAAGTAGCGCGGAACCACAAAAAGAAAAATAACATAAACGCTATTTTCAATAACAACCATACTATTCCGGGTATAAAGGTAAACGGTGCAATATTCAATGGAGGAAGCCAGCCACCTAAAAACATGATACTGGTAAGCGTCGCAACCAGTATCATATTGGCATATTCTGCCAAGAAAAAGACAGTAAATGCCATTCCTGAATAGTCAACATGGAATCCCGCAACAATTTCTGATTCACCCTCAGCGACATCGAATGGAGCACGATTTGTCTCGGCCACACCAGAGATAAAGTAAACCAAGAACATTGGAAATAAAGGAATCAGGTACCAATTCAGAAAACTATCACCTTGTTGACCCTTAACGATATCTCCTAAATTCAAGCTTTGAGACATCATTAATACACAAACCAGCGCAAAACCCATCGCCAGCTCATATGAAACAAGCTGTGCCGCAGATCGCATCGATCCCAAGAACGCATATTTAGAATTAGAAGCCCATCCAGCTATAATCACACCATAAACGCCCAACGAAGTCATCGCTAAAATATAGAGCAGACCAGCATTGATATCAGCAAGCACGAGTTCAGGTGAAAAAGGTACCACTGCCCATGCTGCTAGGGCGGGTGCGATCGTAATAATAGGTGCAAGCAGAAACAAGAACTTGTTGGCGCCAGTGGGAATAATGATCTCTTTCATGATCGCCTTTACCGCATCTGCGATAGGCTGTCCCCATCCACGCAACCATGGAATTCCGAAAAAGGTTACTCGATTGGGCCCTACCCTAATCTGCATATAAGCGATAATCTTACGCTCAGCAAATGTGAGATAGGCAACCGCTAAAAGCAATGGCACAACAATCACAAAAATATAGAAAATGTTCTTTGCCAAAATAAAAGCTGTCATACCCCAGTCAGCACCAAACATCTGCTCAAACAGCTGTTGTGTATAGTCCATCAACGAATCTCACTCGTATTTTTATAATTTTTCTACTGAAATTTCTCCAAACAACGCACCTAGGGCTATAGTATTGGAATGCGCGGAAGCTACACGCACACAATTGAAAGGCAGCTCATCATCACACGCTACTTCAAGCTGTACTTCACCATCACCCTGTTTTAATCTAACTATCTCGCCTTCGTTCACATTAAGCTGCTCAAGCAATACAGTGGGTAACCATACTTTCGGTGGTGCCGCATCACTAGTCAGCTGCAAAGATTCAGCACGTCGCACAATGGGATCTGCTTGATAAATTGGAACTTCTCCAATGCGCTGCAAACCAATCATTTCCTCGGAAGGTATATTTATCGCGTAATCTTTTAAATCATTATTAAGATATCTTGTGATGACATCTTCAGCTGGAATAACCTGTGCGCGAATTTGCTCCGATGTTTCGTAATCAAAGCCATCTAACTGCAACAAATTACCCAGTACTCGCAAAACTTTCCAGCCAGGACGTGTATCTCCCAATGGTGAAACTACACCGTTGAAACTTTGCACCCGCCCCTCTGTATTCACAAATGTTCCAGAAGTTTCAGTAAAGGGAGCAATAGGCAAAATCACATCCGCATAATTGGTAATATTGCCTCTAAAAGAGCTCAGAGAAACAACAAATTCAGCATTGTCAATTACTTTCATCGCTTGCTGCGGATTGTATGCATCAAGTTCCGGTTCCAGATTCATGAGTATGTAAGCCTGGCAAGGAGGTACAGCGTTATTCGGGCTATTACCAAGCATTTGCGCTGCATTGAATGGAGACTCAGTATGCTTGATTTCAGATCCCAATACACCTTGATTTGGAATGACTCCTGCGAGATATGCACCTACACTGTTTGCAGCCTCACCGAGAAATCCAAAGCTCGCTCCTGCTAATTTGGCAATTACTTGTGCGATCGCATGGATATCTGCATAGAATGGATGATGTTGAGCTATATTCCCCAGAAAAATTGCAGCAGGACTATTAGTCAGCATGCTATTTGCAATTGTTTGTGCCTCATCAGTAACGTTCACTGCTTCCAGTGACTGCATGATATGCTTAGAAATCCCTTCACTAGATTTAGCCTCAATCATCGCTTTAAGAACTCGCGCCAACATATTCACCATTTCAGAAGGTGCAACGATTGCACGATTCGCGACTCTCATTAATAGATCATCGTCCATCGGATTAATAATGTTGAGTTGCGCTCCATTTTTCACTGCTTGCCGAAAACGATGAGCCAGAAGAGGATGATCTTTGCGTAAGGTACTGCCAATGATCAGAACTGATTTCAATTGTTGAACATCAGCGATGTTCATACCTAGCCATGGCACTCCCTGAAGGTTGCTATCAGCCCGGAAATCCGCTTGGCGCACACGATGATCTATATTTCCACCCCCTAGCGCTCGTATTAATTTTTGTAATAAAAAGAGCTCTTCCAAGGTGCTATGAGCCGATCCTAAAGCTCCGATACCCTTTGCACCGTGTCTTTCCATCACTGATTTCAAGCCATCAACAGTAAATATCAGTGCTTCCGGCCAATCACACGAATGCCATTGACCATTACGCTTGATCATGGGAGTGGTCAAACGATCTTCCGAATTTAATCCTTCGTAGGAAAAACGATCTTTATCCGATAACCAGCATTCGTTAATTTCTTCATTCTCGCGGGGTAAGACTCGCATTACCCTGTCTATTTTTACCTGCACAATTAAGTTACTACCTAAACCGCAATGAGGGCTGATCGATTTTCTGCGCGATAACTCCCAGGTACGGGCAGAATAACGAAATGGTTTACTGACCAGAGCACCTACTGGACAAAGGTCTATTACATTACCTGATAATTCTGAATCAACCGTTTTCCCAACGAACGCCAAAATTTCTGAATGCTCACCACGACCTGCCTGGCCTAATTCCATGATCCCTGCAATTTCCTGACCAAAACGTACACAACGTGTGCAATGTATGCAGCGCGTCATATCTGTTGAAATAAGCGGGCCCAGGTTTTTATTTGTGACCACCCGTTTTGCTTCCTGGTAACGGGATTCACTGGCTCCATAACCAACCGCCAGATCTTGTAATTGACATTCACCACCTTGATCGCAAATGGGACAATCCAGCGGGTGGTTGATAAGCAGAAACTCCATTACACCTTTTTGCGCCGTTACTGCCTGCTGAGAGTGCGTATAGACTTTCATTCCTTCCGTTGCTGGTGTCGCGCAAGCAGGTAAGGGTTTAGGTGCTTTCTCTACTTGTACCAAGCACATGCGGCAATTCGCAGCGATCGACAACTTTTTGTGATAGCAAAAATGAGGAATATAAATCCCGAGCTGCCTTGCACCGTCCATTACGGTGCCACCTTTGGGTACAGTTACTTGCTTACCATTGATTTCGATATTGATCATCGATTACAAACTCTCGGATTAATCACACATAAAAAAAACATATCGAGTTAGTGCTCATCACACCATACATTTCTTATGCTCAATGTGATACACAAACTCATCCCGAAAATGCTGCAGCATTGCGCGCACGGGCATTGCCGCTGCATCACCTAATGCACAAATGGTGCGCCCTTGAATATTGTCAGCCAGATTGTCGAGCAGATCCAGATCTTCAGGCCTGCCTTTCCCGTGCTCTATACGATTGATAATACGATAAAGCCAGCCTGTTCCTTCCCTACACGGCGTGCACTGACCGCAGGATTCTTCATAATAAAAATAAGATAGGCGCTCCAGCGCTCTCACCATGCAGGTTGTGTCGTCCATGATAATTACCGCGCCGGAACCGAGCATTGACCCAGCTTTAGCGATTGAGTCATAATCCATATCCGTTTTCATCATCACATCACCCGGCAGAACAGGCATCGAAGACCCTCCTGGAATACACCCTTTTAGCTTTCTGCCACCGCGCATACCCCCTGCCATTTCTAATAGTTCCGCAAAAGGGATGCCTAGGGGCACTTCATAATTTCCTGGTTTATTAACATGACCTGATATCGAAAAAATCTTAGTGCCGCCATTGTTGGGTTTCCCTAACTGTAAGTATTTCTCTCCACCATGACGGATGATCCAAGGCACTGAAGCAAATGTTTCGGTATTGTTGATAGTTGTTGGTTTACCGTAAAGACCATAGCTTGCAGGAAACGGAGGCTTGAAGCGAGGCTGTCCCTTCTTGCCTTCTATAGATTCGAGTAATGCCGTCTCTTCACCGCAAATATACGCGCCATAGCCGTGGTGATTATAAAGCTGGAAGCTAAAATCCGAACCTAGAATATTGTTCCCAAGAAAACCAGCTAGGCGTGCTTCTTCGACAGCCTCTTCCATGCGCTCATAGGTTTCCCAGATTTCACCATGAACATAGTTGTAACCCGTTTTAACCCCCATGGCATAAGCGGCAATCGCCATACCTTCAATCAAGATATGCGGATTGTATCGCATGATGTCGCGATCTTTAAATGTACCCGGCTCACCTTCATCTGAATTGCATACCAGATACTTATCCCCTTCGTATTGACGGGGCATGAAACTCCATTTCAAGCCTGTTGGGAATCCTGCACCCCCACGACCTCGCAATGCGGACTTTTTAACCTCTTCAATGACATTTTCAGGGGGGATCTTATTTGCAATAATTTTTTTGAGAGCAGCGTAACCATCACGCTTAAGATAGCTTTTCAATCTCCAGTTCTCAGGATCAGTGGGATTCACATCGGCCAGAATCACTTGAACAGACTGAGTCATTTGCGCAATTCCTCCAGCAATTGATCTATTTGCTCATTGGACATAAAACTACACATTTGCTTGTTATTAACCAGCAAAACGGGAGCATCTCCGCACGCCCCCATACACTCTCCTTCCTTTAGGGTGAAGAGTCCATCAGCAGTAGTTTCATTAAATCCTATTCCAAGCTTTTGCTTTAAATAATTCGCTGCATCATTTCCACCCGACAAAGCACACGGTAGATTAGTACATACTGTAAGCTTATATTTACCTACCGGCTTCAAATTGTACATGTTATAAAACGTTGCAACTTCATATACTGCAATAGCTGGCATACCTAAATATTTGGCAATGAAATCCATGGTTTCGGTAGCGAGCCAGCCTTTCTCATCCTGCGCAATAGCAAGTGCGGACATGACTGCCGATTGTTTCTGGTCAGTAGGGTATTTTGCAATCTCTCGATTTATTTTTTCCAAGGACTCAGTGCTTAACATTTTTTCTTCTATTTATCTGTCTATTTCACCAAAAACAATATCTTGTGTACCTATAATCGCAACTAAATCAGCAATCATGTGACCACGTGACATTTCATCTATAGACGCTAAATGAGCAAATCCTGGTGCACGAATTTTTAAACGATAGGGTTTGTTAGCACCGTCAGAGATAATATAGATACCAAATTCCCCTTTGGGATGTTCAACTGCAGCATATACTTCGCCAGGTGGAACATGAATACCTTCAGTGAAAAACTTGAAGTGATGAATCAATTCTTCCATGTTTTGTTTCATGGCCACACGCGAAGGAGGTGCAACCTTATGATTATCAGTTATAACTGGACCAGGATTGTGACGCAGCCATTCAATACACTGCTTGATAATCCGATTGGATTGCCGCATTTCTTCTATACGCACTAAATAGCGATCATAACAATCGCCATTGACCCCTATCGGTATATCAAAATCAAGTTGGGCATAGACTTCATATGGCTGTTTCTTGCGCAAATCCCATGCCACTCCGGAACCACGCAGCATTGGACCCGTAAAACCCAAAGCTTTGGCGCGCTCCGGCGTAACTACACCAATATCCACTAATCTTTGTTTCCAGATACGATTATCAGTCAGGAGTGTTTCGTACTCATCGACATATTTCGGAAAGCGATTAGTGAAATCTTCGATGAAATCGAGCAATGATCCCTGACGATTTTCATTTCTTTTTTTTGTTTCTTTTTCGCCATGGATTTGCGACACCTGATATTGAGGCATTGTATCAGGCAGATCTCGATATACGCCACCAGGTCGGTAATATGCTGCATGCAGTCTGGCACCCGACACGGCTTCATAGCAATCCATCAAATCTTCTCTATCACGGAATGCATAGAGAAATACGGTCATTGCTCCCACATCTAGCGCATGCGCTCCTAGCCAGAGCAGATGATTCAATATTCTCGTTATTTCATCAAACATGACCCGTATATACTGAGCTCGCAAAGGAACCTCGATTTGTAATAGCCGCTCAATTGCCATTACATACGCATGCTCATTTACCATCATGGAAACATAATCCAGTCGATCCATATAAGGTACTGACTGAATATAGGTCTTGTTTTCAGCTAATTTTTCTGTGGCACGATGTAGCAATCCAATATGTGGATCTGCTCGCCTTATTACTTCACCATCTAATTCCATCACTAACCGTAAAACACCGTGTGCAGCAGGGTGTTGCGGTCCAAAATTCATGGTGTAATTACGTATTTCAGCCATATCCTAAGCAATCCTAACATCAAAAAAGATATGTTTTGATTTCATGTTTAGTCGACCTTATTTTCTTCAGCGTAATGATCCTCGCGGACGACATAAGGTGTTATCTCTCGAGGTTCTATTGTGAGGGGTTGATAAATAACTCGCTTCTGATCAGCATCGTAGCGCATCTCTACATATCCAGATAACGGAAAATCCTTACGGAATGGATTACCAATAAAACCATAGTCAGTGAGGATTCTTCTTAAATCTGGATGATTGGAAAAAATGATACCGTAAAGATCAAATGCTTCACGCTCAAACCAATTGACTGCTGGCCAAATACCCATTACTGAATCGACCATCGGAAATTCATCATCATCGACAAATACTCTTACTCGTAATCGATGATTGAGATTTACCGAAAGCAAGTGATACACAACGGCAAAACGCCTGTTTTGACGACCCTCTCCCGCAAAGGAATCATGAGTATAGGCAGAATAATCCACACCACACAAATCAATGAGCGTATCAAAATTCAGTTCAGGGTGATCGCGCAACACTTTTGCCACATCCAATAAATCTTGTGATCGTACCAGAATGGTTATTTGATGTAAGCGCTGATTCAAGCTTACCAGTTTACTACCGAGCACGCTCTGCAAGGATGAAGAGAGTTTTTCCAAACGACTAATCGACATGTTAGAACCTAGCGGGCAATAGTATTTGTTCTTTTGATTTTATTTTGGAGCTGAATGATTCCATAAAGGAGAGCTTCAGCAGTAGGCGGGCATCCTGGAACATAAATATCAACTGGCACAATCCGATCACATCCACGAACGACAGAATATGAATAGTGGTAGTAACCACCTCCATTTGCACAGGAGCCCATGGAAATAACCCAACGTGGCTCAGCCATCTGATCATAAACCTTACGTAATGCAGGAGCCATCTTGTTACATAGCGTTCCCGCTACAATCATTACGTCTGACTGTCTCGGACTAGGACGAAAAACTATTCCAAATCGATCCAAGTCATATCGTGACGCCCCGGTCTGCATCATTTCCACTGCACAACAAGCAAGCCCAAAAGTCATTGGCCACATTGATCCAGTACGACCCCAGTTAATTACAGAATCAAGACTAGTGGTTATAAATCCTTTATCTACTGTACCGTCCATCATATCAATCCCACTCCAAGGCGCCTTTCATCCACTCGTAAATAAAACCTACAATAAGTATGCTGAGAAATACTAACATTGCAATAAAGCCAAACATACCAATTTCATTTAATACAACTGCCCAAGGGAAAAGGAATGCAATTTCCAGATCAAACAGAATAAATAATATTGCCACCAAATAATAGCGTACATCAAATTTTATACGCGCATCTTCAAACGCTTCAAAACCACACTCGTAGGGTGACAATTTCTCACTATCGGGTCGATTGGGTGCAAACAACCAGCCTGCTAACATGGATAACGCACCCACTAATAACCCAACCAAAATGAAAAGTAAAATTGGAAAATAATTACCAAGCATTGTATCTAGCATAATTGTTATTCTCGTTATTTATTTACTTGCGTAACCACCAATCCTATTAGCATGAAATGGTGCCGATGGCGAGACTCGAACTCGCACAGCTTTCGCCACCGCCCCCTCAAGACGGCGTGTCTACCAATTCCACCACATCGGCCAATTATTTCCGAACAAACAACAAAATTCACTCAATATAGAGATTAAATCCAATTACCAACAACATATTAATTATTCCGGTATTTCCCTGGCCTTAGAGGCTTTATCATCTACTGGTATTTCAGAAGAAGGTTTCGCATCTGTTGTTTTTTCAGCATCTTTCACTTCAGCAGAGTCCACTTCAAAACGTTTCATTACACTGGCACTTTCAGTTCCACTACCAGAAAAATAAGCAAGTGATAAGCTAGTGATAAAAAATACTGTAGCTGCCAAAGCAGTTGTTCGGCTCAAAAAATTAGCTGAACCACTCGCACCAAAAAGACTTCCAGCCGAGCCACTGCCAAATGCAGCTCCCATATCTGCGCCTTTTCCATGCTGCAATAAAACCAAAACAACAACTACCAACGCTGCTACCAGATGTACCGACCAAACTATTTTTTCCATTTTTTACTCTTTAAAAATCATTGCTGTGCGGCTGAACAGATTGAAATAAACTCATTAGCAATCAACGAAGCACCTCCTATCAATCCTCCATCGATATCAGGCATTGCAAATAAATCACTGGCATTACTCGCTTTTACACTTCCTCCATAAAGAATCTGCAAGTTATCTGCCACTTCTGTGTTTTGCGTAGCTATCTTGCTGCGTATGAACGCATGGACACTCTGAGCTTGCGCAGGAGTAGCCGTTCTGCCCGTACCAATTGCCCATATAGGCTCATAAGCAATAACTGATTGCGTTAACGAATTAATACCCGTTAATTTAATCACTGCATCGAGCTGTTCTTCTATCACTCGTTCCGTTTCATCAATCTCACGTTGCGCCAATGTCTCACCGACACATAAAATAGGTATCAAACCAGCGCTCTGGGCTTTCTTAAACTTCTCGGCCACGGTATGGTTATCCTCACCAAATAAAGACCGTCTCTCGGAATGTCCAACAATCACATAACGACAGGCAAAATCCAGCAACATTTCTACTGCTACTTCACCTGTGTAAGCACCTAAATCAAATTGGCTGACATTCTGCGCACCCCAAAATATATGAGTATCTTTCAGAGCAAGCTGCACCGCTGGTATATAAGGATATGGCGCACAAACTGCACATATAACATTCCGTAACTCTTTAGTCCCTGGAATGACTGCATTGAGCAACTCCTGGTTCTGAACAAAATTACCATTCATTTTCCAGTTACCAACAACCAACTTTGTGCGCATCCTCTTATCCTTTAGTATCAGAACAAGAAATGCTACTCGTGAATAAGCACTGCGTCAATCTCTTGACACACTATGAGTTAAGCAATTTGACCAGTTAAAATGGATGATTTCTTCACTAAATACGTAATTCACAGAGATAACTACTTGAAGATAGATTATATTTTGACAATGTAATTTGTCAATCCTGAGCAATACTGACATTGTATGGAAACAATGTTGTGTTTGTGTTAATTTTTTTTCAACAATTAAAGCTTATTCAAATTAATTTTACCTGGATATTTCGCTAGATTGGCGAAATATCCAGGTTAAGCGCAATAACATGATCGTAATTTACCAAAGGTCGCAGCCTTTACCACTGTCTCAAGAAGCACTCACCACCTGGAGTAGGATTCTAATTAATTAGATCGTGCCACCATTTCCGAGCCATTCACGACACTCAGGGGTGAGTGCTCGATCACAAGCAGCTTCATAGAGACTCATCTCCTTGTCAGAAAGAACATCACGCCAGCGACCATTTGTTCCCTTATGAAGAAAAGTTTGCGCTCCGCCCTTCCAGAAATGACCACCCCCTGGCGCATACAACTCCCCCTGGCGCTTCATCTCCGCAAAGGAAACAGCCTTGATAATGTCCACCCAGGCATTCTCAGGCACATCGATTTCCAGAAATGCGGCCATGCGACGAACCTCTCGTTCGGTATTTTCGAGCATGTCGTTGTAGTGGAATAGCTGAATGTTAGGAAGGTGACGAAAATTCCACCAAGACTGTACATTGGAAAGATGCGACCAGTACGGCCAGCCATCGGTTTCCCATTCGAACGAACCGCGCGTTATCCAATTCTGCCAGAAAGTATGGATATCATCTGGTGGACGCGGCAACTCATCACCCACACGGCCAGGCAGCATATTCATCAACGTAAAGAACTCATCCTTCATACCCTTATAGTGATTCCATAACGACATGAAAACATCCCGCGCATCACGGGCAATGTAAAGGTACTTGATCTTCTCGTTATAAAACATACCGTCGAGCGGCAAATGCGTCTTGATGAAGCGACGGTGCGTCTGTGTTTTCAGTCTATTCAAAATCACTTCAAGCGGCATAATTCGCATATCCAGCCATGACGACATTTCCGCCGGTGCAGCCGGGAAATTTCCATCTGGAAAAAGAAGATGTGCGACAATAGCCTGAGTCCAGGTCGTGCCCGCCTTGTATGATGTTGCCACGATGATGTCATCGTCGCGCGACTCGAAATAATCCCAACGGGTGCTGTCAAAATGATGATTCTGGTAGATACGGGAGCGCTTTGGTAAAGTTGGCATTCTTGTAACCTATTTCAAATAATTTATTGGTAGCTTATAGAGAGACACTCTCAATTTGGCAGGCGTGTGTAAATGGCAAAAATAAAACTGGTGACAATCTTACCTTTGACTTAGATACAACCCCTTGAGTGATTTGTTAGTGTCATTCTGCTCTTTTTGCGATTTAGTTTTCTTTTCAGCAAACTTTGCTAGCTCCACCGAAGTGATGGATAAACCCAGGATTTTGGAGCAGACTAGAGATTCGTGACTCACGGTATGATAATTACCACACTGAGAATAAAATTTATCTTAGGCCGACTATGAGTGAAAAGCGCTCAATAGTGCGCTGCACCTATTCCTGAGGCACCATCCTTGGCCGCCGATTTTCATCGATAGCCACGTAAGTCAGCACCGCTTCGGTCACTTTGATGCAAATCTCTTTCCCACCTTCCCGTGCTCCGCGTTGCGCGTAAACCGATACAGCGACAGTAATCGAAGTACGTCCTATCTTGATGATATTGGCGTAGAAGCTGACGATATCGCCCACAAACACGGGTTGTTTAAATACAAAAGAATTAACAGCTACTGTTGCGACGCGCCCTCGTGCTCGCCGGATGGCGGGAATACTACCTGCAGTATCGACTTGCGACATGATCCAGCCACCGAAAATATCACCCGCATAATTGGTATCCGATGGCATCGGTACCGTACGCAATATGGGTTGACCTTCTGGCAAGGGAACGTGTAGTGCAGAATCATACGGAATGTTAGGCATTGTCGGCTTATAACTAATTAGAGGTAATTCAAAGATAGTTCATTTTTGTCAGTGCCCAGCATATAAACGCACTATCTCAGTTTTATAGCGCTCCAGAATTTTTGACCGCTTTAATTTCAAGGTAGGTGTCAGCATTTCATTCGCCACTGTCCACGGCTCAGGGATTAAAGCCACACGATATATTTTGGCATACCCTGGAAATTCACGGATTTGCCGGCTAATTACCTCCAGCACGATTTCTTCTGCTTGCTCATTTTTCGTCATTTGCTGCGGGTCCGCTGGCACTTGACACTGTGCAGCAACACTTTCCCAGCCACGCTTGCTCAATACTACCAATGCACTCAAATAAGAGCGCCCTTCGCCAATGATCATGACTTGCTCGAACATCGGATCCCGCAGAATAGCGGCTTCCATATCGGTTGGCGACACCTTTTCACCCGTCGAGGTCACGATAATATCTTTTAGCCGCCCAGTAATCGTGATGCGTCCTTGTTCATCGATACTGGCAATATCTCCCGTATTCAACCAGCCGTCATCAGAGATGATAACCCGCGTCGCTTCTAGATTGTTCCAGTAGCCGAGCATGACATTAGGGCCGCGAATCAGCAAGGCACCGTGCTCACCGAGTTTGACTTCCACTCCGGAGATAGGTAAACCAACACTCGAGGGCAAGTTATTATCAAGACGATTGGCACAAACCACCGGACTCGTTTCCGTCATGCCGTAACCTTGCAATATCGGTAATCCTAAGCCAATGAAAACACGTGAAATTTCAGGTAAGAGTGCTGCCCCTCCACTCATCGCCTGCCGTAAACGCCCCCCCAGTTTATCCATCAATTTCCGTGCCACCAGCTTATCCAGCAATGGCCATAGCAAATGAGACAAATGCCAGGAATCACGCCCTTGCTGATGTTCAAATCGACTGTAACCCACTTCTACTGCCGAATCGAATAATTTTCTAGCCAGCGCTGATCCCTCATCCAGTTTAGCGCGTATGCCTGCATACACTCTCTCATAGATGCGTGGTACCGAAACAAGGACGGTTGGGCGAATCGTGAGTAAATCCTCTTGTAACTGCTGAATCGAGCGGGCATAAGCAATGGTGGCACCACACATCATGGGCACATAATAACCAGCAGTACGCTCTAATGTATGCGACAGCGGCAAAAACGAAAGCAGCAAATCATCGGGTGTTATGGTTACGACCTGAGCAGAAGCATAGGCGTTGGTCAGGATATTATGATGATTGAGCATAACTCCTTTGGGACGCCCTGTTGTGCCTGAGGTATAGATGATCGTCGCTAGTGCATGCGGATCGTTGTTCCGATGCTGGGTATCCCCCGCCTGCTCCGGCAACCACTTACTCAGCGCAATGACCCGATCATCTTTTACTTGAAGCGCTTCCTGCTCGGATAAAGTCATGATCACGATGCGTGATAACTCGTTGAGCTGATCTTTTACTGGAGAAAATGCTTCCCATTGCGCCAGTTTCTCCACCAACAACAGTTTGACGCCCGCATCCTGCAAGCAATAGACTGCATTCTCAGCACGATCTTCGGTATAAAGCGGCACTACCACCAAACCCAGTCCGATGGCTGCCTGTTCGAACATCACCCACTGTGGACAATTTCTCGACATTACCGCGACCCGATCACCAGGAGACAAATTTCCATGCGACATGGCAGTTTGCCAACGCGCCACTCCTTGCGCCATCTCAGCCCAGGTGTAATCACACCATTTCTCAGTCTCGACATTAAAATCGCGATACGCCACTAATTGAGGTGAACGACGCACTCGCTCTCTGAACAAACCATCCAGTGTTTTAGCAACTTCTACCGGAATGACATCTGCCTTGCTGCGCTGATGATTTGTCACGTTTTCTCCCTGTTTATATTGACAACACTGTTCGTAAAAATCCTGCCCTATTATTATCCTAGGTTCCTCAGATGATCGCTCGTTCTGGTGTTAACATTATGAATATAATAGATTTTCCTATAATTTCATTCTCATCTTCTGGGTGTTTCCGTGCCGGGACAGATTGCACGATTTTGCAAGCACATGATTGCGTTGCAACTCCTTGGAATGGAGCAACTATTCCGCGTCGTTGCGCCTTGCCCTGCACTCGCAAAACCACACCCCCATCTCGCCCCACTGAAAAATTTAGGATTATTTTTTATGATGTCGTGCCTGCCGTTTTTCCAAAATCAGGAGAAAAATCATCGACCATAATCACGCGGCGTCGCAGTACTTTCATCTTTTCGAGTAATGCCGCTTCTTCTTGATTAATGATGCCACGCTCCAGTGCCTCGGCCACTTTTTCATTATTAGATGTAGTCAATTGCCCTGCCTTAATTGCGTTGCGCAATTTTATCTCGATGGCGTCGCATGCTACGGCACATTCCATAGCTTGTTCAAGATGTACTAATGGTTCTTTGTCGGCCGTAGGAATATAAATACCTGTTGTCAGACGATCACGCACTTCTCCAGGCTCCAGAATCAGTCGAGCAACTGTGTGTGAAAGCTCATCTGAAGGTGGTGCAAATCGCTTCCCTAATGGGAGCACGAGTATTCGCATCATCCCCTTCATCAGCCAGTTTCCCGGAAAGTTTTTCAGTAATTCATCGAATGTCTGCTGAATACGATAGAGTGCATCCTGGATCGACCAATGCAACAGCGGTAAATCTGCAGCAGGCCGTCCATCATCTTCAAAACGCTTCAGTGTTGCAGAACACAAATACATCATACTGAGAATATCGCCGAGTCTTGCGGATATCCTTTCCTTCCGTTTAAGTGCTCCGCCCAGTTTTAGCATGGCAATATCGGTAAATAAAGCAAACGCGGCGGAAAAACGAGTCAATTGTTGGTAATAATCGGTAGTATCGCTCAGAACACCTTCTGGCACCCCTTTAATATATTTGCTGCTCAAACCAAAAAAGAAGCTACGGAAAATATTACGCAGACTAAAAGCGATATGCCCTATCAGTGCCCGATCAAATGCAATCGAAGCATGCTTCTTGTCTGGATCATTAGCTGCATTGATTTCTTGCAATGCGTAGGGATGGCCACGAATTGCACCCTGGCCGAATATGATCATATTCCGCGTTAAGATATTAGCACCTTCAACTGTGATACTTACGGGAATTTGCTGATAGGTGCGGGCCAGATAATTGCCCGGTCCCAGACAAATGGCTTTGCCCCCATGCACATCCATAGCATCGATAATCGCTTGCCGAGCGCGCTCGGTCAAATGATATTTAACAATAGCTGAAATTACTGACGGTTTTTCGCCCAGATCCACTGCTCCAGCAGTCATGACTCTAGCTGCATCCATCATATAGGTGTTGCCAGCAATGCGTGCCAGTGCTTCTTCCACCCCCTCAAAGAAACCAATGGGTGTCTTGAATTGCACACGCACCCGCCCGTAAGCACCACTTGTGCGTGCAGCCAATTTGGCGGCACCACAACTGGTAGCAGGCAACGATATCGAACGTCCTGAGGCCAGACAGTTCATCAACATCCGCCAACCATTACCCACCCCTCCACGCCCACCGATTACCCACTCCATAGGAATGAATACATCCTTGCCAGAATTTGGGCCATTCTGGAATGCTCCATTCAACGGAAAATGGCGACGGCCGATGTTCACGCCTGGCGTACGGGTAGGAATCAATGCCAAAGTAATACCAAGATCTTCTTGATCCCCGAGCAATCCGTTCGGATCACGTAGCTTGAAAGCCAATCCGAGGATAGTAGCAACCGGCCCTAGCGTAATGTATCGTTTTTCCCAAGTAACACGCATGCCGAGTACATCTTGCTGACCGTTATACTCACCCCGGCATACAATACCTAGATCAGGTATCGAGCCAGCATCAGAGCCTGCCTCGGGTCCGGTCAAGGCAAAACAAGGCACCTCAATACCTTTCGCTAAACGGGGCAGATAATAGTTTTTCTGCTCCTCAGTGCCGTAATGCAGTAGTAACTCAGCCGGCCCCAGTGAATTTGGCACCATGACGGTCACTGCTGCCGTGTTACTGCGCGAACCGATTTTCATCACCACCTCAGAATGCGCCAATGCTGAGAAACCATATCCCCCATATTCCTTAGGAATAATCAAGCCGAAGAATCCATTATCCTTAATGAAGTGCCAGACGTGTGGTGGCAAATCTTGACGTTCGTGGGTAATATGCCATTCATCCAGCATCGCACAAAGCTGCTCGACGGGCCCATCCAGGAATGCTTTTTCCTCCCGACTGAGAGCAGGTTTGGGGTAAGCCAGTAATTTGTGCCAATCTGGTTTACCGCTAAATAGCTCTCCCTCCCACCACACTGTACCTGCATCGAGTGCTTCCCGTTCAGTCTGTGAAATCTGAGGAAGAATTTTGCGGAAAATTTTCAATAGGAAATTGGAAACAAGGTTACGACGCAAGAATGGAATCACTAAAATGATTACTATGATCCCTATCAACGAAAAAATTAGCAGTAAAAAAGACTGAAGCATCGTTTTTCCTGTAAGAATTGAGAGTTTGATTACACTACACTACCGCAGAAAATACTTGTGTCAAGTCTTACTGCGCAGAAATTCTCAATGGTCTATCAAAATCCCATTGAAGTGTTGTAAAATTGACCCAGATCACGAACAAAGTAATAAGCGTCAATATCTGACTTACCTCTTGACCTGGTGTCATAATACCTATATCTATCGGCATTGATCTCATTAGGACTATAAATGGAAAACCGGGCCCATGCACTTGCAGCGGGTTTATTCGTAATTATCCTTGGCATGGCAGCCGCTGCCGCTGTCATGTGGTTTAGTGAGCAGAAGATCCTTCACGACCACTATATTCTGGTATCGAAAGAGGGTTCCGTGGCAGGATTGAATCCTGAATCATCGGTTCGCTATCGTGGTGTTCCAGTCGGCAAAGTCGAAGAAATTGATTTCGATCCAGAGAATCCCAATCTGATCTTAATACGCATCGCCGTGAGCAGCCATATCGTTTTCCCTAAAAATATCTATGCACAATTAGCTACCGTGGGATTGACTGGACTCGCCTTTATCGAAATGAATATCGAAGGTAAAGAACCTGATACCGAGCAATTATCACCAGATGAACGTATCCCTTTGCGCCCCTCTTTCGTCAAAGAACTATCCAGTTCATTCGAAGATTTAGTCAAAACTTCTAACCAAGCTATTAAACGCATCAATTCTCTGTTAAACGAAGAGAACCAGACGCAAATCAATACTATTCTGACCAGTTTCGCACAAGCTGTCCGCCGCTACGATAATTTGGCAGATCAGCTACAATCAGGTATTAAATCCATACCTGATTTAACTTCTGAGGTTGGACTTGTGTTTAAGCAGACCAATCAGCTCTTTTCAGATATCAATCAAGCCCTAGCAAAAATCAATCAGCAAAACGGCCTGGTAGATGGCTTGACACAGAATACCCAGGAACTCGCTGATACTTTGCAGAAATTGCGAGAAGTCAGCACGGCCATTACAGAAAGCTCCTACAGTATCAACCGTATGGTGCTTAAATTTGAAGAGCAGCCGCAAAGTTTGCTATTTGGTAGTCCTCCTGCTTTGCCTGGCCCTGGAGAAAGCGGTTTTGTGCCGCCACGGAAGATCATGCCATGATCAAACTCGTTATTGTATTTTTGTTGCTTACTGGCTGTACCTTAACACCGCAGAAAAATTCTCCAGTAGCCGTCTATGATCTTGGCCTACAGCATCCTGCAGACCATAGCAACTTAACTCCCTTTAACACAAGCATTTTCGTGGCAGACATTAATGCTCCTATATGGCTGGATAATCCAGCAATCCAGTATCGACTCTCCTATCATGATCCGGCACGATCCTATGCTTATGCCAACAGTCGTTGGGTTGCTTCACCTGCAAAACTGCTCACCTGGCGAATTAAAGATTACCTTGTTACCCGTAAAGGTATTATCAGTAGTCATGACAGCTTGAAGGCAAACTATACGTTGCTTATCGAACTTGAGGAATTTACTCAGGTATTTGATCAACCAGACAATAGTCGGGCTATCATTCGATTGCGTGCAAGCCTGATCGAGCGAAATTCACGCCTATTACTCGCTCAAGAAAACTTTTCTAGCGAACAAGTTACACCTTCCGCCGATGCTACTGGCGCAGTCGCTGCTTTGATCTCAGCAAGTAATACTGTATCGGATAAGTTAAGCAAATGGCTTAGCGATCATCTGGCAAAGAAAAATTCCCCACCAAAAGAAATGTATTAACTTAATGATAAATAAGATAAGATTCTAAGCAACTTACTTCAGCTCTTACCAAAGTTCTTACCGTAGAAATTTTTGCTTACTCTAAAAGTTTGAACAGGGCGATACCAGAAATAGGTCAATACTGATATGCTAGAAATCACTATTCCAGACAATCTAACCTTTGCTGACCTTAAATTAAACTTTAATGATGACGGTCAGATATCATTCAACATTCAGGTTATCGAGAGAATCTGTAATCTAAACGGATTGAGAGCGCACCATCTTTTTGCATCAGGTGAAAATGCTGTGCTCAGGTTAATCGTAGTTTGGTATGCACAGCATCTAGCTGCGGGTGGTAAGCTTGATCAAACTGCTGAAAATTTGATGACTGAAATCAAGTTAGAAGGTAAAGATGGTGACAGAGGTTTAACCACGCCACCATACAGTAGCTAATAAATACCTATAATAATCAGTCATATAATACATTTATTAAAATATATGATTACCACATATTCTAGGAAATACATTACCTGACAGATTTAACATCCCTGACCTCATTTTTTGAACGGTAATGATTTGCCTTGTGTAGTTCCCGCATAAAGACTTCATCAAGCATTGTGGTTAATGTAGCAGTACCGTGGGCACGCGCCACTATCCTACTTTGAGAGAAGTCTACTACCTCAAACACTGTTCAATGATCCATGGAATATGCCGGGCAAATACAGTGCACACGCTTTTCTTACACAGTGGCGTAATGAAATCAATCAAGCCAGAATTCCAGCTTCTCAGGCTTTTGCTAAAACTGTGACCTCCCATTGGAACGATATTTTCACTTTATTGAATTCCGGCTGACCAATGGCATTCTCGAGGGCATCGATAACAAAATTCAACTTGCCAAATAGTGCGCTAGACACTACCGAAATATTAACAACTTCATTAATATGATTTATTTCTTATACGGCAAACCTCAGTTTACTTACCCACGGTATTTCACATAGAATCCCAAAAAATGTAGCGAGCACTTTAAGCGCTACGCAGACGGAATACAGCAACGGGACCCATTAATAGATAGATGACGAAATAAGTACACCATTAGACACATAATACAGGTAAATTAGGGTACAAGAGATTTATAACGAAACTTCATTTCACAACCTCTCTGTGACGCGCTTGTGATAATATCCGTCACTTCTAACTCTATATGCATCTCGTGCGTCTACTGTATATCGTTGCTTTAATATCTCTCTGGCTGACTGCTTGTGGCACAAAAGGGCCGCTCTATTTTCCCCAAAAAGAACCCCCTCCAGCACCACAACCCTCTGAGGAGACACAAAAAAATCAATGAGCAAATTTACATCATTTACCTATCAACATGATCAACTTTTCGCTGAATCGGCTTCCTTAATCGAGATTGCGAAAGAATTCGGCACGCCCTGCTATGTTTATTCGCGCGCCGCGTTGACTGCCGCTTATCAAGAATTCAACCGCGCCTTCGCGGGGCGGGATCATCTTATCTGCTATGCAGTCAAAGCCAACTCCAATCTGGCCATTCTCAACATTCTTGCCCGTCTAGGGAGTGGTTTTGATATTGTTTCCGGTGGCGAGTTACAACGGGTATTGAAAGCTGGCGGAGACCCCCAAAAAATTGTATTTTCTGGTGTAGGTAAGAATCAGGATGAAATGCGTGCGGCGCTTGCTGCAGGCATTCTTTGCTTCAATGTCGAATCAGAAATGGAGTTGATGAGTCTTAACCAGCTTGCAAAGGAAATGGATAAAGTTGCGCCGGTAAGTCTTCGAGTTAATCCCGACGTTGATGCTAAAACTCATCCTTATATCTCGACGGGTCTCAAAGAAAATAAATTCGGTATTCCCATGACCGAAGCAGAACGAATTTATCATACTGCAGCACACGAACTTACTCACGTTCACATCACCGGTCTGGATTGCCATATCGGTTCGCAGCTCACTGAAATCGACCCATTTATCGAAGCCAGTAATAAAATGCTGGACCTACTGGATCGTTTGGAAAAACAAGGAATACGTATTGAACATCTGGATTTGGGAGGGGGACTGGGCATACGTTATAACCAAGAATCACCTCCACCAATCAAAGATTATGTGACAGCGTTATGTAACAGTGTTGGTCAACGTAAGCAACGCATACTTATTGAGCCTGGCCGCTCATTAGTTGGCAATACTGGCCTATTACTGACGCGTGTCGAATATCTTAAACACGCCCCCCATCGAAATTTTGCTATTGTGGACGCTGCGATGAATGATCTGGTGCGTCCAGCGCTGTACGATGCGTACCATGAGATATTGCCGATCGTTAAAAAGCCAGGTGAAATTAATACTTACCAGGTGGTAGGGCCTGTCTGTGAAACGGGAGATTTCCTTGGACACGATCGCCAGCTAAGCTTAACAAAAGATGATTTGCTAGCTGTCATGTCAGCCGGTGCCTATGGAATGAGTATGAGTTCAAATTACAATACTCGGCCACGGGCTGCAGAAGTCATGGTAGATGGTCATGCTGTCCATTTGATTCGTGCACGGGAAACAGTAGAACAACTTATTGCTTCTGAAAAGATACTGGATTGAGATCAGCTATGAATCAGTATAAGTAAATCCACGTTGTTTGTTACAGTTAGATGCCAAGATCGATTTATGACAACTTATACCATGGCCCACCCTGCCAGCATTGAAGATAATCACTACCAGGAACGCATTCTGCAGGGGGTTTCCCGTACCTTTGCGCTTACGATCCCACAGCTTCCTCCTTCACTTTACCCAGTCATCGGCAATGCATATTTATTGTGCCGTATTGTGGATACGGTGGAAGACGATAACGGCTTATCCTCTGAGCAAACACGCAAGTTTGCCGAAATGTTTATCCAAGTTGTCAGTGGAAATGTCGCAGCCGAAGCATTTGCAGAAGAATTATTTCCACTGCTTTCTGATCATACAATACCTGCCGAACATGACCTGATCAAAAATACGCCTGCTGTAATACGCATCACACATAGCTTCAATCCCATTCAGCGCAAGGCATTGGAGCGTTGTATTTACATCATGGGACAAGGCATGGCTGATTATCAAGATACCGAATCACTGGCCGGGTTGAAGGATTTAGCAGCTCTTGATCGCTACTGCTATCATGTTGCGGGCGTTGTGGGAGAAATGTTGACCGAACTGTTCTGTGATTATTCGGAAGAAATCAATCGCAACAAACCTGCACTCATGAAATTAGCTGTTTCGTTTGGTCAAGGTCTGCAAATGACCAATATCCTGAAAGATATCTGGGAAGATAGAAAACGCGGAGCTTGCTGGTTACCACAAGATATTTTCGGGGAAAAAGGGTTTGATCTCAATGAATTGCAATTAGGATGCACTGATCCTCGATTTCATGATGGTCTTGGGGTATTAATCGGCATCGCCAAGGCTCATTTATGTAATGCACTGACTTATACCTGCATGATCCCACCCAAGGAAACAGGGATACGCCGCTTCTGCCTGTGGGCACTGGGTATGGCTGTTCTGACTCTGAACAAAATTAATCAAAACCGTTCCTTCATGGAAGGCACTCAAGTCAAAATTTCACGAAGGAGTGTCAAAGCAACCGTGCTGATTACCAGTGCATTAGCCAGTCAAGATTGGGCGTTGCAACGGATATTTGCATTTACCTCGCGACATCTGCCAGAAGTTGATCTTCTGGGTAAAAAAGTGTAGAAGATTCTGATTCCATTTCCAAATCAAACATGACACGAAGCCAAGCCGCAGACAGCATAAATAATATGGCAAGGAGAAGTCGACAAAGTCAAATTTGATTTAGAAATGGAATGACTTCGTTCTCTCTTAACAGTAGGGCTAAAAGAACGTAAATACGCATAGCTTCTTATTTTTTCTAACGACGTAAAGTGGCCCACTATGAAATCTCTGGTAACTGGTGCAAATGGTTTCGTTGGCTCAGCAGTAGTAAGATGCTTATTAGCCGCCGATCATGAAGTACGTGCATTCGTCAGACCGGGAAGTGATCGGCGCAATGTGATGAAACTCCCCATCGAGATCTCAGAAGGTGACCTACGTGATGTCACCTCTTTAAAACGTGCAGTCACAGGCTGCCATAACCTGTTCCATGTCGCAGCAGACTATCGTCTTTGGGTGCCTAATCCGACTATCATGTACGACGTAAATGTCAACGGCACTAGAGCACTGATACTCGCAGCTGCAGAAGCGGGTATAAACCACATGGTTTATACCAGTAGTGTTGCCACGCTAGGATTAAACTCAAACAACTTACCGGCAGATGAAGAAACACCCTCCACTCTTGCATCGATAGCCGGACACTATAAACGCTCAAAATTTCTGGCCGAGCAAGCGGTTCAAGCACTCGTGCGTGAACATCAATTGCCATTGGTCACGGTCAATCCCTCCACGCCCATTGGGCCGCGTGATGTCAAACCTACCCCAACAGGGCGCATTGTGCTCGACACACTGCGCGGAAAAATGCCGGCCTACGTTGATACTGGGTTAAATGTCGCACATGTTGATGACATTGCGCATGGCCATCTGCTTGCCTTTCAATATGGGAAACCTGGCGAACGTTATATTCTGGGTGGTGACAACATGACATTATTACAAATACTTCAGACCATCGATGACCTGACCGGCAAACCCACCAAACGCAAAAGCATCCCAGTCAAACTCATGCTACCGATCGCGCATACTATGGAGATGGTTGCTAAAATCACCAAAACTGAACCGCGCGCTACTGTTGACAGTATCCATATGGCCAAAAAGAAGATGTTCTTCACCAGCGCAAAAGCCGCGCGTGAACTTGGCTACCAATCCCGACCGGCTGCGGAAGCGATTAAGGATGCAATCGATTGGTTTAGACGTGCTAATTATTGTTAAACTTTATTTTTTAATACCGCGAGTGTTTCCACATGCGGCGTATGGGGAAAAAGATCAACCAGCCGAATATCAATAATCGACCAACCTTTTTTTGAAAAAGACCAGGTATCGCGAGCAAATGTTTCCGGATCGCAGGAGATGTAGTAAATCGTCTTCAACGAAACAAAATGCTCAAAAAAACCCTTTATGTTTTTGAGTCCGGCGCGTGGTGGATCGAGCACCAGCGTATCTGCATCTGAAATACTCTTCCTTAGTATCTTCCAAATAAAGGGCTTAAACAGATCGACCGGGCGAGCATCTACCTTGGGCAGATTCTTTGCTCGGAGTCGCATGATGGCATCGAGGCTTGATTCATAAGCAATAATTTCACTACACTCGGACTCAGCGACCACCTCGGTAAAATTGCCTGATCCGCAAAATAGCTCAATCACCTTGCCTACATTGGTATTTTCTTTGAGTTTGGTACGCAGCCAGGTTTTGATCCATTCATTTTGTGCGCTATTACCCTGCTTAAAAGGGCGTTTCTGATTGAGTTGAATATTTTCAACCGGCAAATCATCATCCAGATCGATAAAATTCCAGTCATAGCCAGCGCCAGGTACCCAATCTTCGCGCGGCAAACTCGCCAACATTCCTTGCAGAAGATTCCTGCAAGTATCGTTCAACACAATACAATCTCCCACTGGAGCAATCTTATGGGACCCTTCGGCAACAAAACCTAATTTCTCACCATCAGTTTTAACTTGGAAGCGATTGCGATAACCAAATAGAAAAGGGGAAGGATGTACCGGAGGTACATTCCATTTCTCCATATTAAATCCAGCTCTCTTCACCGCATAAATCAAACGATTTCGTTTTTGCTCAAGCTGACTCTCATAATTTGCAATCATCCAGGGACAACCCGAACAAGAATCTTCATTGGAACCAAGAAAAGTACATTCAGGCTGCTGCCTTTGGTCAGATGGTTTGATGAGTTGAATAAGTTTGGCATAGCCATACTTCTTATTATTCAACGGTCGATCGATAACCTCGAATTCACCCAAATCTCCCGGCCATGTACCAAACACAAAATAGGAAATGCCTTCCTCTTCATTTTTAATTACACCTAGCCCTTTTTGTGACAAATGGGTTACTTCACCTATGAATTTCATCTGATCAGTGGTTATGGAATTAAATTTCTAAAATTGATTTTTCGCAGCGCCTTGATGTCGAATCAAGCTCTTGAATTCAATATGTATGCTTTTGCAATTTTAATGCACCAGGCGCAGCCCGGGTGGCAGGGACTCCCCATACATACTCCGTTCGTCAGCCTCCTGGAGTTCAGTGGGATGCTTAACCATCTCAATCCATGATTCTGGACATTTAACTTTTTGTAAATATTGGATAATTTGCGCGCGCAGCTCTGGTGGAATATCCCGCTCCCGATCTCCACTCATGCGTGCCAACATGGTGGCGGCAAAGGCAGCTGGCTGGATCTTTTTCCAGTCCAGTTCGATCACCATTTGCAGCCAGTTGGCGGCAATCTCTGCTGGCACAACATTATGTACACTGCCATAAAACGGCACTCTTGCCCCAATGCGTCCTATGGCCCACCAGGTTTGCTGTGATTCTGATGCTTTTTGAAGGCGCTCCAGCAACCATCCTCCTACTTCGATTTTACGTTCCGCAGGCAAACGCTCCAATGCTGCGACCAGGCGTACCATATCATCATAGCCTTGAGGCTTTGCTCCCGGTGGTCGTTTTTGGGTACGCCTGCTGGGTTGCAAATCATAAACAATATCATCAAGAATCTGGCATTGAGCTGACTCGCTTAAACCACCGCTCACGCGCCGCCACAGGGTCCACCATTCCGCCCATACCGCTGCTTCGGTTGTATATTGCAATCCTTGTTCATAAATGGACCATAACTGTTGCACTCGCCAATCATCAAGTGGATAACCAAAGCCAGGGCGTAAACAAAAGCCAATCAAATTAAACCATAATCTTTCATGCGCTGCGGAATAACGACGGCGCTGACCACATTCCCATAGTGTGCCGAATAATTCCCGTAGTAAAGGCGTATCCCAATCATCGCGCTTGCCTAAAATTTTCTCCAGATCAAATCGTAAGGTTTTTATGGTCTTGGGACTGATCTTTTTTGATGGTGGACCATATACTAAACCTAGCAGCTCAGCTGCTTCAGGGAAACGAGGATGTAATGTACTGGGCATATTGGATACTAGCCCACCCTTGCCGCCACGCAATTGAAACTCCAGTTTCCAACGCTGTGAAGGCTTGTCTTGGGCGACACAGGCCATTTCAAGAGTACCGACTTCAGTCAAGGTGGTTTGTAGCTGCACCGGCACTTCAGCCGTTTGCAGCCGTGTCGCATCTTTATCCTGAGTTAGTACCGTGGCGATGGGAGGCAGCGGAGTAAACTTGATGTCATCCAGGGTAACGATATCTCCTGGATTGAACGTTGTATCACTAATGGATGAGACCAGATGAAAACGCACGGGCTCACCAATCCGTAAGGCAAAATTACGTTCAGTCAATCGAATCGGTTGGTCTTCTTCTGTCCCACGCGGCAAGATACACACAGCTTGCTGCGCTTCTTGTTCTGCAGCAACCTGAATAAAGTAACTCCGTGCTGAACCACCACCAATTCGGATACCCTTGCCATGACGCGCCATGACATAAGCAACTGCGCCACGGGCCACTGCAAGATCAGGATGCGTGTTGAGCAATTGTTGTAACGGTGCACCGCGCCACTGCGCCAATATATCTAGCAAGCGCTGGGATAACAAGGCACTGTTAAAAATGCCGCCATTGAGCAAAATAGCATCTGGAATTGGAATGCTATCATCGAGCGGTGCAAGCTCGCCTAATGCCTCTCGCGAAGCCTGAGCATGCAGTATGAGAAACGCAGCAATATGTCGGCTGATGGCCGGATCAGATACGTAAGGCAACCCAAATTCAACAATGCCTCCGCGGGTGCGTTGCGGAAGCTCATCCAGCGATGTGATCGGTAAAAATCCATCCAGCAGCATGTGGTGTACCGCCTCGCGGTTTAATTCAGTTGACCGCGCTCCGCCAATCAGCTTGGCGCCTGTGCCCAGAATGGTCACCATGATTTTTTCCGGTGCTTCGGCACTCAACAAGCGCTCCTTGGCATTACGGCATTGCTGCATCAGTTGCGACAGACTGGCTGCACTTAGTGGTACACCGGGGGTAACCAACTGTCCTTCCGCCACATGTGCAAGCGCCAGATCCATGTTATCACCGCCTAGCATAAGATGGTTACCCACACCAATACGTGTCAGTTGCGCCTGGCCATTTTTGAGCGTGACCTTAATCAGGGTAAGATCAGTGGTACCGCCGCCCACGTCACACACCAGAATCAGGCGAGTATCCACTAATAGGGTATTCAATTCCTGTTCATGGCACGCTAGCCAGTCATAACAGGCGGCCTGTGGTTCTTCGACCAAACGCGCACTGGTAAGACCTGCCAGATGCGCAGCCTCTACAGTCAATGCCCTTGCCCCTTCATCAAAAGAGGCCGGGATAGTAATGACAACTTCCTGCTTTTCTAATGGATGCTCAGGAAATTGATGGTTCCAGGCACTGCGTACATAGGCCAGATAAGAGGCGCTGGCATGTACCGGGGAAATTTTGTCGATACCTTCAGCACCTCCCCAGGGCAAAATCGGTGCCATACGATCTACCGCCGCATACGACAACCAGCTCTTTGCACTGGCAACCAAACGACCCGGCACACGCGAACCCAGTTCACGAGCCAGCTCACCAAATACCGCCCTGGGTTCCTGTGGATCGATGTAGTTTAACTGCCATGGCAAATGAAGATCGCGCTCAGCAAGTTCACCTGCTGCAGGATGATAACGTAAAGAAGGTAACAACGGCCGCGCGGCTACTTCACCGGGTGCGACCAATTGTTCAATGTTAAATAATTTAGGAGTGGGTTGGGGCTCGTTTAGGTCAGCGTAGGCCGCAACAGTATGAGTCGTACCCAAATCGATACCAACGATGTAGCGGGATAGATTTTTTTCTTTACTCAAAGCTTGTTTTCCACACCTCCACGCACATCAAATTCTACTTTCCAATGTTCACCACTCGGTGATACTGCCTCTAGATGCAAGGTACCCATTTCTGTGATAGCCGCTTGCAAATGTACCGGAACCACTTCCCCTGGCGAGCGATTCTCAGCAGGTAGATTGATTTCGATTTCTTCCAGCTCCTCTATTTCTTCTGGTAACCACTCATCTAACATCATGCCCGCTTGATCTTCACGCCGCACCGATGAACCGAAAAAGCGAAACCTTACCGGCTCGCCGACAACCAGGCCAAACTCTTGGCTAGGTACTTCAGCACGTGTTCCTTCCTCCATGCCAAAAGGCGCAACGCACAGTATCTGGATAGGAGGTTCAACACCGGGAACCGCTGGCATGGCACTTTCCACACCGATATAATATGATTTGGCGGTACCACCACGAATACGCACGCCCTGACCAAGTCTGACATGACCATAATAAGCAGCGCCTTTCGCCACGGCGAGGTCTAAATCCGCACCTTCCAACAAACGCACATTTGGAGCATTTTCCTTTTGTAACCAGCTATTTATCACCTCACTCACGCGTTCAGTCAGCAACTGGGCTTTAAATACCCCCCCATTAAACAGTACTGCTGTCGGATGCAAAAAACTTGCACCTCCTGCTAATGCATTTTCAAAACCCGTTAATTCTGCGGTAGCACCTGTTTGTCGCGTCAGAAATGCTGCTAAATGCCTAGTAATGGCAGCGTCCTGAGCATAGGGTAATCCGAGTTTGGTTAGTGCACCACGGGGCCGTGAGATCAGTTGTGCCGACACTTCCACTTTTGGAAAAAAACCTTCCACGATTGTTTGCGTCACCTCAGCACGAGTTAATTCAGTGCGCAAGGTGCCGCCAATTAAACGCGAACCCCGGCTGGGAACGACAACGGGTACTGTTTCCACATTTAGATCATTGAGCAGGATTTCCTTCGCAGCACGACATGCGTGAGTCAAGCCATGCAATTGCCACGACTCTAGACGAGTGCCTTGATTAGCAAGTTTAGAACCAATCACATGTGCTAACGCCAGATCCATATTGTCACCGCCTAGCAAGATATGATCCCCTACCGCAATGCGATGCAAGACGAGATTACCTTCCTGTTCAGTCACCGCAATCAAGGATAAATCAGTGGTGCCCCCACCCACGTCTATCACCAGAATGATATCCCCGAGATTTACCTGTTTACGCCAATCTCCTCTGGTCGCTTGTAACCAGCTGTATAATGCCGCCTGTGGTTCTTCCAGAAGAATAAATTGATCCAGTCCAATCGCCCGCGCAGCTTCAGCAGTCAGATCCCGTGCCGCGGGATCAAAGGAAGCAGGAACAGTAATTGTCACCGACTGTTGTGCTAAGGGTGCATCGGGATATTTGTAATTCCATGCATCGCATAAAATTTGTAAGTAGTGAATGGAAGCCTGCAAGGGTGAAATTTTTTCGATTTCATCGGGAGCATCCAATGGTAAAAGAGCAGATCGCCGATCCACTCCCGGATGACACAACCAGCTTTTTGCACTGGATACTACCCGTATTGGTGTACGCACTCCTTGACTACGTGCCAATTCACCCACTACATACTGCCGCTCGCTATCCCATGGCAACAATAAATCATTTTGTGCAAATTCATCGGGATGAGGTAAATATAAAAAAGATGGAAGTAATACTTTCTCTTCTACGTTACCTGGCGAAGTCAGTTGGGGTATGCCCATGATTTCTTGCTCCACCATTTCTCCCTGACTTTGCACCAAATCCACAAATGACAAGGCGCAGTGCGTCGTGCCTAAATCAATACCTACGCTATATCTTGCTTCATTCACAATTCTATCTCTGCCGGAGCTAATACTTTCACATCATGACCTTCTGAGAGTTTTGGCAAGGTAATATTTTTAACTCGCCAGCCACGGTGAACTAAAGTACCACTAAATGGGGGTTGTCCAACCACATTACCAGTCAGGCGAATGGCTGAGGCATCAAAACCCGCCTGCAAAGTCACTCGCGCACCTTCTTGTTCCTTACGCACAGGTTCAGTGGTTATATGATCATGCAAGACTTTACGGCACCCCTCGTGCACCACTCTGACTGCTGCACCAATGTCCGCATCGGAAAACCGCGTGACATCTTCCTCTATAAAATCAATGAAACGCCCCTCTTGCTGCAATAGCCCTAACAACTGCAGCGCCGAATCGGGTGGTGCCTCCTTCAGTATCGGCGCTACTGCCTGAGGCTTGACTTCCATGGGATGTGCCCCACCGGCTACAGCGGGGATTTCACCTTTACCTATGCGCAAGACAGCACCAGCAAATTCCTTATTAAAGAGGAAGCGAAAGTAAACACCGAATGCAAGAAAAAATCGAGCAAAAAATCCTGGTACAGGAGGCTCACTCATTGTCCTCTCCTTTTTATTTTTAAGATGAGGTTATGCTATCACGTATCGTGTGCACAGTGGTCTTGCCTATAGGATAAACAGCGTCGAAAGTATAGAAGTCATTAGCCATAAGGGATCTGTCGGGAAATTCAAAAAAACTGATAGAAACAAAGAATCCAGCAATGTGAGCCAAGGAAATCGAAAAATTAGCGGAAGCTTTTCCTCAAAGAAACCTTTTCCACCTTCAATTTGCCTAACTTGGCCCATTGAGGGCGGATTTATCCTATGTATGGCACATACTTAATTCGATCAATCCCCAATGTCATAAGCCGCTTGAGATTGAATACCAGCGTGCGGACACCCACCTGAAACTGCACTTACACCAACCCGCGATAGCGAACGCCTTGCCCTACACTCGTAAAACCGCACACTCCATTTCGTCCAACTAAGAAATCTAAGTCAAAGTAATTGCATCACTCAGATTCCAGTAGTATATTGATTTGCATATTGCAAGTTATTAATTAAAGTATTTTTGATCGTATTAATCATAGAAATTACTGTCATATTAAAACTTTATCAATTCGAGCGCACATGGGGAATCCCCAATTTGAGCCCTTTCTGCTGCTAAATAGAAACCTATTTACGTATGGTAGATATTAACTATGAAATTAAACCAACGCTGCCATTGACTGCTCTTAAAGGCAAGCTTCCGTATATCAAGGATAACGATATAATTTTGGGAGATTCAGCTTTCATCATTCTGCACCTAAAAGCACACTATAAAAATAATCTGGATGAACAGCTGAGTGCAGCAGAGCTGGCATTATTATTAGCAATGCAGCGCTTGCTTGAAGAATATCTATTCTGAGTCGTTTTGTATTCTCACTGGCAATATACCCATTCCAATTGGCAAATTAACAAGTAAGCTATTTTTGGCGGAATGCCACCTGTCATTCGTAACATAGCAGCCGATTATTACCGCTGCAAGATCAAACAGCAGATTCATGGACATGGGATGGGCAAGCACAGAGCTGTCGAGATCTTTACACGCGGCATACATGATATTGATGCGTTATCAACCTGCCTCAATGACAAAAAATATTTCCTGGGTAATCAACCTACCACATTGGATGCCAGCGCCTTCGGCATGCTGGTTAATACGCTGAGATGCCCAATCGAATCACCCCTCAAGGAATATGCGCTAACGAAAAATAACCTGATTCAGTACGTTGATCGGATCACGGCCAATTACTATCCAGATCTCCTCACTGCATAAAGCCATAGCACCCCCGCTCCCATCCACTTAACGTATCGGAGTCCTTTACATTTGATTTTGAATGGGTATGTTCCTTCCTTTCTCAAGTATCAAAATAGAAAAGGTTCGAAAAAAATTGATTATCTCCAGCCCTAAGAAACTGTTTGGAAATTCCGAGAGCTAGCTGATGTAGCGATTTTTGCTGTTTGTTAACATTCACCATTTTATCAATCAACCAAAAAAAGGAAGAAGCGTTATCCGAGCAACCTAAGCTCTGGGGCGTGGTATTACTTGAAACCCCACCTACCGGTATCAGCAGCAGGAAGGCCGAGAGAGGTAAGTCTACGCCAGGTGGTAAATGCAATTTTGTATGTTTTAAAAACAGGTTGTCAATGGC